>CAZDSN010000042.1:0-13441 GCA_964507675.1 uncultured Ardenticatenaceae bacterium
ATTCGACGTTTGGCGCTCCGGCTGATTTTTTGCAGGGGGCGATTGCCAGGGCATATCTTGATTTCAGCCGCACGCTACGCGGTATTGCCAGGTTGGAAGCAAAAGATTTGCTGAGGGAACAGGCAGCGGGCGAACTTGGAAAAGCCTTAACGGAATTGCGCGAGAAGCAAGTAGATAGAAATGCGTTTGACGATTGGCATCGAAATAGCTGCGGCAGGTTGGTTGACCTGTACAGGGAATATGGTCACCCTTTTTACATTGGGCAGGCGCAGAAGTGGATCAACATGACGTTGAAGTATGTGTTTGTCCTGGGAGAGGGTCGCGTGGCGGGTTTTGGGCACGTATACCCATACTGCCATGTGCCTTTGGATAATGTGCTTCTGAAAAAACTGGCGAAATATGGCTTTCCTGCTTTGAAATGCGCCTGGAGCCGGTTGGATAATTATGATGAATATTTGCAGCGGCAAGAATGGATACGCCATCAATTTGAGGATGTGCCGCTGGATGTGGAGTTCAGGTTGTGGCTGGACAGGTAGGGTCTGTATCAATGCAATGGAGTGAAGCAAAGAAGCGTCACCAGGTTTTTTGATTCGTACTCTTTCAGTAACAGAGTGCGGTAATCAACATTTCTATGGGAAGGATTGTGTCGTCTAATGGACAGCTCAAATAGTAATCCCGACCTCTTCTCGCAGGCGTTAAAAGAGCCTGGCTTGAAATATTCTGGCAGTAATCAGCCGGCATTGTTCTCGGGAAAGGAACTGCTCAAAGGGGAAGTTTTGGAAATAGATAATGGGGAGAATGGCGTCTTAGCGCCACAACTATTGTATAAACATCCCAATGGCGTGATTTATGTGGGCGATTCCCTTAAATGGCTGGCATCGCTGGAAAGCGAATCGGTTGATCTGGTCATTGCGGATCCCCCCTACAACATAAACAAAGCAGAATGGGACTCGTTTGAGTCTCAGCAAGCGTATGTGCAATGGTCATTAAAATGGATAGAACAGGCTGCCCGTGTCCTGAAACCAAACGGCACTCTTTATGTTTGCGGGTTTTCAGAGATATTGGCGGACATAAAGCTCCCCGCTTTACGGTTTTTTGAAGGGTGTCGCTGGTTGATATGGCATTACAAAAATAAGGCAAACCTTCATTCAGACTGGGGTAGGTCACACGAGAGTATTTTGCACTTTCGCAAAAGCAAAGAATTTACGTTTAATGTTGATGACGTGCGTATTCCCTACGGGAATCATACAACCAAATATCCTGAACGGACTCAGGCAGAAACCAGTCAATATGGTAAGGGAAAGGGGTCAAACACAGACCAGATCTGGCGTCCCCACCCAAGAGGCGCTAAACCGCGGGACGTCATCGAAATACCGACAACGTGCAACGGTATGCACGAATCAACCCCCCACCCTACACAAAAACCTGAGGAACTCTTTCGTAAACTTGTCTTAGCTTCGTCAAATAATGGCGATTTGATAATTGACCCGTTTCTAGGTTCAGGGACAACCGCCGTTGTTGCCGAACAATTGGGACGCACCTGGATGGGGTGCGATTTGTCTGAAGATTATTGTCAGTGGGCTATTGAACGGATTGAGGTGGTAAAAGATTGGTCTGTAGAGAAATGGATTGAGTTTGATCTAAATAACGCAACCCGGAGAAAGTCAATTCGATGAGTCCCCAGGCAACTCTATTTGATCTGCAAGCTAGTGTGCAAGATAGAGATGCTTTTGCGCAACTCGAAGATTACTACACGCTATCCTTTACCTTCTTAAATCTTCTAGCCGAAAGACAACTCACGCGCATTATCGCGCCAAATGATCATCGCTACTTGTTCTACCAGTATGATGAGGCGCACGGACATAAAATAACACGACCTCTCAATGCGGATTTGTTTATAGAAGCAGCAGATGATCTTCGACTGGCATTTGAAAGGTTTGCATTGTTCTTGAGGGATTTGAGGCAATTGGGGGAAACCATAACGGACAAAACATCCGTACAAAGCTATTTAGAAACAAACGCAGTCAATAGAGTTGTTTATACCTGCCAGCAAGTCATTGGCAGTATTAGCGATTCTTTGGGGAACCCCAACCAATCGAGAAAGCGCGTTGGGCAGCTTTTTGAAAACCTGGTCAGATTAATAATCAGAGAAATTGGTTTCGTGTGTGAGTCGCGGACGATTTCAGTACCGATCCCCGATTCATCTGGCTATACAATGCTATATGAGCTTGATCTCGTGTTTTCCAGAGAAGGTGCAATTATTGCCTCTGAGAGCGAATTAGTACATCCTGACGAAGTAATTGGATCTGTCAAGACAACAAGCAAAGACCGCATTGATAAGATTTTTCTAGATAAGTTCCTGCTTAGCCGGTTGCTGGGACGAGAAATAAAAGCGATTGCTATATTTTTACATGATGTCCAGCGGGCACAAAGAGCCAACAGTATTTTTGGAGTCAACTCCACTTTTAAGACCAATCACTTCTTGGGATACACAGTTGCGCTAAACCGTATGGATGGCGTCTATTACGTCGATCCGCGACCAGAGATGGTAACCGATCCTCGCTTGAGAAGTGAGATTAGTGATTTCCAAACTTTTCTAACGCGCGACATCTGGCAATTGTGAACTTTATTGGCGTGTTAGCTCATGCAGGCAGCTACATGCGAGATAGCGGCTTGCCCATGCTCATATTGAGTATGGCATCCACCGAATTCTTTGGAGGCAATGATGCTTAAAGAGGCAAAGCAGAAGTCGGTCAATGGGGTGGCGCGGCCGGAGTTGGAGATTAGCGAGAATGCGCTGGCGGTGTTGCAGCGGCGGTATCTGCGGCGGGGGGCGGATGGGAAGCCGGTGGAGTCGGTGCCGGAGATGTTCTTCCGCGTGGCCAGTAATGTGGCGGCGGTGGAGGATGAGGGGGAGGCGCGGCTGGTCACAGAGGCGTTTTATGAGCTGTTGACGACGTTCCGCTTTATGCCGAACAGCCCCACGTTTACGGGGGCGGGCACGCCACTGGGGCAGTTGGCGGCGTGTTTTGTGCTGGCGATTGAGGATGATATGGGGAAGGAGAGCGCCGGCATTTTCCAGACGCTGCGGGATGCGGCATTGATCCAGCAGACAGGCGGGGGGAATGGCTTTGCTTTTTCGCGGCTGCGTCCCAAGGGGGCGCTGGTGAAAAGCTCGGCAGGGCAGGCGACGGGGCCGGTGGGGTTCCTGCGCGTGTATGATCAGGCGTTTGGGGAGATTGCGCAGGGAGGCTGTTTGCTGCCAGAGACATTGGTTTTCACGGATAAAGGCGTGTTACGCCTGGATGAAATTGCGCAGACAGAGCAGGCGGGCTGGCAGGCGCATGCGCTGCAGGTGGCTACGGACGATGGCTGGCGTTCCTCGCCGCGGGCTTTTAACAATGGCGTGGCCCCAGTACTGCGGCTGCATACGGCGCAGGGTCTCAGCCTGGCGGGCACGCCTGAACACCGGGTGAAAATTATGACGCCTGAAGGGCTGCAGTGGCGGCAACTGCGAGAGCTGCAGCGGGGGGATTGGATCATGGTGCAGTTGGGGCAACAGCGGGGGACGTACCAGACGCTGCGGCATCCCACGCGGCAGCATGGCAATCAGGTCTGGCCGAAACTGCCGGCAATCCTGGACGAGGAACTGGCTTTCTTCCTGGGTTACCTGGCCGGGGATGGTTTCGTGGCCGCCGGGGCCGATGACAACCGGGTGGGCGTTTCCGTGGCGCATAGCTCCTATTTGATGATGGAAATGCCGGCACTTTTGCAGCGCACCTTTGGCGTCAACGTGCATCGCCAACAAAAGAAGGCTGATCGATCTGTCACTTTTGTCATGGATAACCGCGCCGTCAAAACGTTTCTGGCGGTCAACGGGTTTGACAAAAAATCCAGCGCGGAAGTCAGCGTGCCGCGCCTGATTCGCCAGTCGCCGCCGGAAGTGGTGGGGGCTTATTTGCGCGGTCTTTTTGAGGCGGATGGCACGTTAACACATGGCTACCCTACCCTGACGACGACATCGGCGCGGCTGGTAGAAGAAGCGGCTACGCTGTTGATTGGTCTGGGTTGTCCGGTGCAGATTCGGGCTGTGTCACATGGCGTCGGGCACTGGGGGGAAGCGCGCATGTACCATGTGCGAATTGTATCTACTGTGGGGCTGGAAGCGTGGCGGGCGCGGATTGGCTGCGATCCCCGTTCCCGTTTTGTGGCCGCCTATGCCTGGGAAACAGACCAGGGACGGGAATCCTCTTATCGTCTGCCTCATGCGGGCTATTGGATACAGCCGGCGCTAGAAGCTATCACGCTGGAACAGGTTGACCGGAGAGGACGAGGAACAGGCGCAAAGCTGCGCAGCCTTGAGCCACAACTGCGGCGGCAGTTACAACGGTACTTGCGGGGGGAACGTCATTTCACCCGTTCCGCTTATGAAGCGCTGGCGGCCGCTCACCCGGTTTTTGCAGAACAGGCGCGTCCACTTTCTGATCTGTGGTTCGTGCGGGTGACGGGTGTGGAGGAAGCCGGGGAAGCGCTGACGCTGGACCTGGAAGTGGATGACAACCATACTTACCTGGCTTATGGCATGGTCACGCACAACACGCGACGGGGCGCGAATATGGCTGTGCTGCAGGTGAATCATCCAGATATTTTGGAGTTCATTTCCTGCAAGGCAAGTGAACACGCCATTACGAATTTCAATATCTCGGTGGGGATCACGGATGATTTTATGGCGGCGGTGCGGGATGACGAGGATTTTGAACTGGTGAACCCACAAGATGGAAGCATGTGGCAGACAGTGCGGGCGCGGAAGTTGTTTGATGAAATTGTCAAATATGCTTACAACAACGGGGAGCCGGGGATGCTGTTCCTGGACGCGGCGAATCGCAGCAACCCTGTGCCGCATTTGTACAAGCTGGAAGCGACAAATCCATGCGTCACGGGCGATACATTGATTTACACGGCCAATGGCCTGTACCGCGCGGCCGAATTGGCAGCGGGCGGCGCTGTGCCGGTGGTGGTGGATGGCCGGTTTGGAGTGGACACGGTGCAGCCAGCCAGCCCGGTCTTTGCTACAGGTATCCAAGACGTGTACCGGTTGACCACGGAAGAGGGGTATGAACTGCGTTTGACGGCCAGCCATCAGGTGATGACGACGCGGGGATGGGTGGCTGCCGGCAGCTTGCAACCAGGCGACCAGATTCATATCCTCAATCGGGCCGGCGCGTTTGGCGTGGAGGGTTCACGCGAATTGGGTCTGGTATTAGGTTGGCTGGTAGGCGATGGCACAGTCAATCAAATCAGAGCCGTTCTCTCCTTCTTCGGGTCGGAGAAGAGTGAATTGGCGCCTACTTTTGCCGCGGCGGTAACTACGCTGGTGGATAAAGATGCCCGATATAAACAACGGCGGGAACGATCCTATCCAGTCACCCCCCTGGAAATAGCCGGACGGGACGAGGTTCGCATGCAGTCCGACAGGCTGCGTCGCCTGGCAGAAGAGCATGGCCTGGATTTGAATAAGCTACAAGTGCCTGACGTCGTTTTCCAGGGCAGCCAGGAGACGCAGCAGGCATTTTTACAGGCGTTGTTCACGGCTGATGGAACGGTAAACGATGGCGGCGTTAAGGGTGGCAGCGTACGCCTGACCTCCATTAGCAACGAGTTACTGCAAGATGTGCAGCGTCTCCTGTTGAATTTTGGCATTGCCAGCCACATTTACCGCCAGCGCCGGTCGGCAGGATGGCGGGAACTGCCCGATGGCCAGGGTGGCATGGCCAGGTATTGGTGCCAGGCTTATCATGAACTGGCAATTTCTAAGGACAATTTGCAGCGTTTTGCCCAGGATATTGGCTTTTTAAGCCAGGCCAAACAGACGGCACTGCTCGATTATCTGGCGCGGATGACGCGCGGGCCTTATCGGGAAACATTCGTGGCGCGGGTGCGCGCGGTCGAACCAGACGGACAGGAAATGGTGTATGATCTGACACAGCCTGAGACAAACTCCTTTATAGCCAATGGTTTCGTTGTTCATAATTGCGGTGAGCAATGGCTGGGACCAAATGAGAACTGCTGTCTGGGATCTATTAACCTGGCGCAGCATTTGGGGCCTGATGGGACGGTGGATTGGCAGAAGCTGGCGGAGACGACGGCGATGTCTACGCGCTTTTTGGATGACGTGGTGTCGGCGAATGCGTATGTGCCGGCAGTGCCCCAACTCAAAGAAGCGGCTTTCCGGGCGCGACGGATTGGGCTGGGCATTATGGGACTGGCGGATTTGATGTATCATGCCGGCATTCGCTACGGTTCAGGCGAAGGGCAGGAATTTGCGGCGCAGGTGATGGAGTTTGTGCGCTTCCACTGCATGAAGACGAGCATTGAACTGGCCGAAGCGCGAGGTCCCTTCCCGGCAATTCAGGGTAGTATTTATGACCCGGAGGATTTGAAGTGGACGCCGCCACACCCGTTGTCCCCCTATGAGCGGGATTTTGGGCGACCGGCGCTGGATTGGGAAGAGGTAACTGCCGGCATCCGCCAGCACGGCATCCGCAACGCCGCGCAAACGACGGTGGCGCCCACGGGAACGATTGCCACTGTTTCGGGGTGCGAAGGGTATGGCTGCGAACCCGTGTTTGCCCTGGCATACATCCGGCACGTGAACGACAACGGCAAAGATTTGCAGTTGACGTATACCAGCCCTTTGTTTGAGAAAGCGCTGGTGCAGGCAGGGCTGGATCAGGCAACGCGAACCAAAATTATTGACCACGTGATGCAGCATGGAACCTGCCAGGATTTGGCGGAACTGCCGGCAGCGCTGCGCCACGTGTTTGTGGTGTCACAAGACATCACGGCAGAGGAGCACGTCTACATGCAGGCGGCTATCCAGGCGTTTGTGGACAACAGTTTATCCAAGACGTGCAATTTCCCGGCCACGGCGCAGCCAGACGATGTGGCGAAAGCGTATATGCTGGCCTGGGAATTGGGGTGCAAGGGGTTGACGGTTTACGTGACCGGCTCGCGGGAGAAGGTGGTGCTAGAAACACACGCCACGAAAAAGGCTAAGGATACAGCGGGGGCTGTGCCGGCAGAAGCTGTGCAGCAGCCAGCCTTGTGGCCGGCGGAGAGGAAGAAACCGCGCCCCAAGCTGTTGAAGGGGCTCACGCACCGGATCACGACGCCACTGGGCAATACGTACGTCACTATCAATGAAAATGGAGGCGACCAGCCATTTGAGGTGTTCTTACAAACTTCCAAAGCGGGCAGTGACACGGCGGCGGTGTCAGAGGCAATTGGGCGACTGATCAGTTACATCTTGCGTCTGTCGTCGCCCATTGCACCGCGGGAGCGGCTGCGGGAGGTGGTGAAGCAGTTGGGCGGGATTGGCGGCGGCCGGCCATTAGGCTTTGGCTCTAACCGGGTGCTGTCGCTGCCGGATGGGGTGGCGCAGGTGTTGAATGATTATCTGTTGAACGCGCCGCTGTCGCCAGCCAGCGGGCAGCCGAAACCGGATATGCAGCGGCTGCCGATTGGCGACCTTTGCCCGGAGTGCGGCGAGGCGGCGGTGGTGAATGAGGAAGGGTGCCGTAAGTGTTATGCTTGCGGGTACAGCGAGTGTTGAGAAGGCAGAAGTAAGAAGGCAGAAGTAAGAGGAGTGGTGGGTGTCAGATCCGCTGACGGCGGGGCTGACACCCATTGTGATTTACTATGGCAGGAGGGCGGTGGCTTGTTATGAATAAACGGCGGGAGCGGCGCGGGGGCCAGCGTAAATCTGACTAACGAGTCAACTCATGTTAAACTATGATGGTCCGAAGCGGCGTAGGACAATTTAGCAAATTGTCCTACGGTGGGCGCTGGTTGGCAGGTAGTTACGTTTTGCCGGCAACTGGCTGGGAAAACGATGGGATTAGCAAGTATGACAATAGGGACAAGTCGAAGACAAGGGCGGCGGCAGCGTTCAGTGGAAAACCGCCGTATCTCTAAGGAAGGACAAAAGTCGCTGCGGCGGGCGGTGGCTTATTTGCGGCGTTATAAGAAGTTAACGGCGGCGGCTTACGGCGCGCTGGTGCTGGCATTGGTGGCGCAGTTGGCTGTGCCCCAGTTTGTACAGCGCATTATTGATTCGATCACGGTTAACGCCAATCGCCAGGACATCTTGACGATGGCGCCGGAACTGCAGGCTGAAGCCGCCGCCAAGCTGGGTCTGAACCCGGCCAGCCTACAAATTGACTTGAGCCAGGCGCCGCAGGCGCTGTTGTGGGGAATGATCATTATCATTTCGCTGGCTCTGGTGCGCGGCGTGCTCTCTTTCGCCCAAAACTATCTGGTGCAAACCCTGTCGGAAAATGTGGCTTTCGAGTTTCGCAACGATATTTTCGCCAAAATTCAGCGGCTTAGTTTCAGCTACCATGACCGCAACCAGACGGGGCAATTGATGATCCGGGCCACGGACGACGTGGAGAAGCTGCGCGCTTTCATTGGGCGGGGGGTGCTGGTGGCGCTGCAAGCGATTATGCTGCTGATAGGCACCTTGACGCTGCTGGTGGTGACGAACATCCAGTTGACGCTGCTGGTGCTACCGCTGCTGCCGTTAACAATGTTGTTGTTTGGGGTATTTGGGGCGAAGTCGCAGCCACTGTTCCGCGAGGTGCAGCAGCGATTGTCCAGGGTGAACACAATTTTGCAGGAGAATCTTGCCGGCGTTAGAGTGGTGCGCGCCTTTGCCAGCGAAGAGAAGGAAACCGGGCGTTTTAATGACAGCATTGATCGTTTGCTGGATCAACGGCTGCTGATCAGCAAGGTCTTTTCCTTCCTCTTCCCAGGCATCTTCTTGATGGCCCTGCTGGCGCAGGCGGCAGTCCTTTATTTTGGCGGGCGGCAAATTATTAACGGCTTGCTGACCGTAGGGGAATGGCAAAAATTCAGCCTCTACCTCACCTACCTTTTCCTGCCTATGGGGCAGTTAGGTTTCATCATCTCCATCACCGCCCAGGCAGCCACCAGCGCCCAACGTGTTTTTGAAATCCTGGACGCCAGGAACGATGTGGAAAACAAACCCGATGCTCTGATTCTGGACGAAATTGAAGGGCGCGTCCAGTTTGACCACGTTACGTTCCGCTACTTTGCCAGCAGCGAACCTGTGCTGCGCGATGTAACCTTCACGGCAGAACCCGGGCAAACCATCGCTCTGCTAGGCTCCACAGGCAGCGGCAAGACAACAATCATCAACCTGATCCCGCGCTTCTACGATGCCAGCGAGGGCCGCATCCTGATTGATGGACAAGACGTGCGGAATGTAACACTTGAAAGCCTGCGCCAGCGCATTGGCATTGTGCTGCAAGAAACGACTTTGTTCAGCGGCAGTATTCGGGATAATATTGCCTTTGGTCGCCCCGATGCCAGCGACGAAGAAGTGATCGCCGCGGCCAAAGCTGCCGCGGCCCACGATTTCATTGTCTCATTTCCGCAAGGATATAACACGCCCGTTGGCGAGCGCGGTTCGACGTTGAGCGGTGGACAAAAACAGCGGGTGGCAATTGCCCGCGCCTTGCTGCTCGACCCGCACATTCTCATCCTGGACGATTCCACCAGCAGCGTGGACATGAACACAGAGTACCAGATTCAGCAGGCATTGGATCGGTTGATGAAAGGACGGACGAGTTTCGTCATTGCGCAACGGATCAGCACCGTGATCAATGCCGATCAGATTCTGGTGCTGGATCAGGGTGGCGTGGTCGCCTGTGGCACGCATGAGGAACTGCTGGAAGCCAGTCCTATCTATGCCGAGATCTATAACTCACAACTGCAAGCCTGACGCATGGAACTACAGTCGCCCCAATTTGTGAACAGCCCCACCGCGTGGGCCAACTGCCTGGACAGATTGCAAGGGCAGCGCCGGTTTGCCCTGGACCTGGAAGCAAATAGTCTTTACGCCTATCGGGAACAAATCTGCCTGATCCAAATCTCTATCCCTGATCAAGATTTTGTGGTAGACCCACTGGCCGGTCTGGATTTCAACGGTCTGGGTCGCTTAATTGAGAACGGGGATGTGGAGAAAGTGCTGCATTCGGCAGAGTATGACCTGATCCTGATGAAAAAGCAGTTTGGATGGGAGATGGTTAATCTGTTTGATACGATGTGGGCGGCGCGGATATTGGGGTATGCGCAACTGGGGTTGGCGAGCATTTTGCAAGAACGTTACGGCGTGAAGCTGGACAAACGATACCAGAAAGCCAACTGGTGTCATCGCCCTCTGACGGCTGCGCAACTGGAATATGCGCAAAGCGACACCCATTTCTTGCTGGTGCTGCGCGACGACCTGGCGGCAGCGCTGCAAGCGGCTGGCTGTGGGGAAGAAGCCAGTGAACTCTTCGGCGAACAATGTCGGGTACACCCGAACAACCAGACATTTGATCCCGATGGGTTTTGGTCGCTCAACGGCGTGCGCGATCTCTCCCGCAGCCAACAAGCGGTGTTACGCGCCCTGTACATTTTTCGGGAACAAGAAGCGGAACGCCAGGATCGCCCACCCTTCAAAGTGATGGGCAATGCCACACTGCTGCAGTTGGCGCAAAAAGCGCCCAAGAGCGAAAACGAGTTGTATGCCATTCAGGGGATGAGCGATGGGCAGATCAGGCGGTACGGGCGACAACTACTGGCCGTGATTCGCCAGGGGCTGCAAGACAAGCCACCGACGCGCCCTTATCACGGGCCACGCCTGCCGGAAGAGGTGATCAACCGGTATGAAACGCTGCATAACTGGCGCAAGCAGCAGGCGCTGGCGCGGGGAGTGGAATCAGACGTGATTCTTAACCGGCAGACGCTTTGGGACCTGGCTCGCGCGAACCCGCAGCAGGCGTCTGCTCTAGAGGCTATTGAGAGCTTAGGGCCGTGGCGGCGGAATAGATATGGCGCGGAAATCTTGCGCGTGCTGCAAGGGAAATAACCCGGCGCTTAACTGTGGTGTTACGCGCACCCGAAATTGGCGGCAGGCGATGTTTTTTGCCTGTTTTGTGGGCCGGTGTACGAAGTCCGGCGACAACCTGGTAATGAGCGAGTAGCGTCTTCCCAAAGAATCGCCTTCTCAAAGGCAAGGAGTGATAGATGAAGATTCAATTTCATGGCGCGGTGCGCACGGTAACCGGTTCGCAGCATTTGCTCACGATTAATGGGTACAGAATATTGTTGGATTGTGGCTTTTACCAGGGCAAGCGGGCAGAAAGCTATGAACGGAATCTGCACTTACCATTTAACGCGGCGGAGGTGGATGTGCTGGTGTTGTCGCACGCGCACATTGACCACAGCGGCAACATTCCCAACCTGGTGAAAAGCGGCTTCCGGGGGGATATTATTTGCACGTATGCCACGCGGGATTTGTGTACTATTATGCTGCGGGACAGCGCCAAAATCCAGGAGTCGGACGTTGAGTATGTGAATAAAAAGCGGGAACAAGAGAACTTGCCGCCGCTGCAGCCTATTTATGGCTCAGCCGATGCGGTGGAGTGCATGAAATATTTTGTTGGCATTGGGTACGAGCGGCCATACAAGATTACGCCAGAGATCAAGCTGACTTTTTATGATGCGGGGCACATTTTGGGTTCGGCGATTGTGGCTTTGGATATTGCGGATCAGGAAACGAAGCGGGACGTGCGGCTGGTGTTTAGCGGCGACCTGGGGCGACCAGAGCGGCCAATTTTACGGGACCCGACGTTTCTGGAGGAGGCGGATGTGCTGTTGATTGAGAGCACGTATGGCACGCGGAATCATGAAACGACGGCGGAATCCAGCGATGAACTGGAAAAAATTGTGAATGAGACATACCGGCGGGGAGGGAAGTTGATCGTGCCGGCATTTGCCGTTGGCCGCACGCAGGAACTGGTCTACCGTCTGCACCACCTCATTGACGAGGGTAAAATCCCGTCCCACCTGTCTGTTTTTGTAGACAGCCCCCTGGCCATAGACGCCACCGCCATCTACCGCCTCCACCCGGAAGCCTACGACGAGGAAGTAGCTGAATTTATGCTCGGTTCCGTCAACCACGACGACCCGTTCGGTTTTGAGCGGATGCAGTACACCCGCGCCGTTTATCAATCCAAAGCGCTCAACAACTTGAAGGAACCCGCCATCATCATCAGCGCCAGCGGCATGGCAGAAGCAGGCCGCATCTTACATCATCTAAAAAACAATATTGAGGAGTCCCGCAACACCATTTTAATTGTAGGCTGGCAGGCGCCAGACACATTAGGCCGCCGTATTATGGAGCGCCAGCCAACAGTACGCATTTTTGGTGAAGCGTATCGCCTACGCGCCCAGGTAAAAAGTATCCAGGGATTTAGCGCCCATGCCGATCGCGGCGAACTGCTGGAGTGGGTGAGTCACTTCCAACGCCGACCGCAGCACACCTTCGTGGTGCATGGGGATGAAGACGTGTCCCTGGCCTTTGCGGAAACTCTGCGGCAAGAAGCAGGGCTGCCCGATGTCAACGTGCCCTTGCGGGGGCAGACGTTTGCTATTTAGGGATCATTGAACAGGACGCTGATAACGCAGATGGGGCGCTGATTTTTCGGATTCTATCTGCGATCTATCTTGCCTTATCAGCGTTCTATAAAGGGGGAGCCAGTCCTATTTTACGACGCCCAATTCGCGCCCGACGCGGCCAAAAATTTCCAGGGCCATTTCCAGGTCGGAGGGAGCATGGGCGGCGGAATTCATGACGCGAATGCGCGCCTTCCCCTGGGGAACGGTCGGGTAGCCGATGGCCATGGCAAAGACGCCTTCGGCGAACAGACGGCGGCTGAACTGCTGCGCCAATGGCGCTTCGCCGAGCATGACGGGCACAATGGGCGTCTGGGAATGACCAATGTCAAAGCCCATCTGGCGCATCCCCTCTTTGAAGACACGGGCGTTGGCCCACAGCCGGTCTACCAGTTCGGTGGATTCTTGCAGCAGGGTGACGCCTTCGATACAGGCAGCCACATCAGGAGCCGTCATGGCGCTGGAGAAGATGAAGGGGCGTCCGCGCTGCCGCAACCAGTCAATGATGGCCTGTTTGCCGGCAACCAGGCCGCCCACCACGCCAAACGCTTTGCTCAAAGTTCCTACTTCTACATCTACACGTCCATGCAGGCCAAAGTGGTCTACAATGCCGCGCCCGCCCTGGCCTAGAACGCCTTCGCCGTGAGCATCGTCTACCATGAGCATAATGCCCCATTCATTGGCTATGTCGCAGATTTTGTCCAGCGGGGCTATGTCGCCATCCATACTGAAAACGCCATCGGTGACGATCAGACGGCGGTTGTAAGTGTTGGTCTCGGCGATTTTGCGGCGCAAATCATCCACATCGTTGTGGGCGTAGCGCACCACGTCAGCACGGCTGAGACGGGAGGCATCAATGATGCTGGCGTGGTTAAGCTCGTCAGAGAAAATGACGTCGCCGCGGCTTACCAGGGCG
>CAZDSN010000043.1:0-13424 GCA_964507675.1 uncultured Ardenticatenaceae bacterium
CGAGCCCATCCATTTTGCATACGGGTGATGTTTATCACCCCATTTAAGACCCTTCCGTCACTTCTCAGCGGGAAATCCCCCCTTTATGATCTATTTGTTGAGCCAGAAGCAGATGACGATGCGGGAGTGGTTTGAGGGCAATAGGTATGCAATTAGATCAGTCAAGTTGGGATGGATTATCTGGCATGTGCTGGAGCACAGATCCCCACACCGCGGTGCGTTGTGGCTGATTTGGGGGTCTTTTAGGACGCAATGGATTGGATGTGATGCCGGCACAATGAAAATGGAGAATGAAATGAGTATGCAAGTTTTGGTAACTTACGCGACGAAGTATGGAGCAACAGCAGAGATTGCTGAGAAAATTGGACAAACGCTGCAGCAGGCTGGTTTCCATACCGATGTGCTGCCTGCCGATCAGGTCAACGATCTATCTTCTTATCAGGCTGTGGTAGTGGGCAGCGCCGTTTACGTAGGCAAATGGCGCAAGGAAGTTGTGGCATTTTTAGAGGACAACGAGCAAGCGCTGGCGGAACGACCGGTCTGGCTTTTTTCCAGCGGGCCAACAGGGGAGGGGGATGCTGAAGAACTGTTGAAAGGATGGCGTTTGCCGGAAGCGCAGCAAGCCCTTGTGGAGCGCATTCAGCCTCGCACCATCGCTGTTTTTCATGGCGAACTGAACGGGCAGAAACTGAACCTGCTCGAGAAATGGGTGATCAAGAACGTCAAGGCTCCCCTTGGCGACTTTCGTGATTGGGACAGCATCACTTCCTGGGCCACGGAAATCGCGGCGGCGCTGCAAGAGGCGTGGATGGTTCCGGCCTGATCCGAGAGGATGCGCCGCAGATCCCCAAACCGGCAAAAATGCCCGTAAAAGTGGGTGTCAGCCTCGCCCACGAGCGAGGCTGACACCTACCGGGGTTAGCTGGCGCGTCCTTATTCCAATTCGACTTCAGGCAACAGCGCGGCGTGGCGGCGTTCGATGCGCTGCCTGAGCCTGGCTGGCCACTGGGAGGGGTCTTCTGCCGGATACACTTGTAAGGCAGGGCCATTGGCCTGCAGCAGATCGGCGGTGCGGCAGTTGAGTATCTGGCGCGCTGCCTGTAGACCAGAGGCCGTTACCCCGGCCACGCCATGGGAGAGGGTGCTGGCGCCTACCAGATACAGACCGGGGATTTCGCTGCGGGTGGAGAAAGCCCCTGGACCAACCTGGAAGCGGCTTTTTTCAATGCCATAGAGGTTGCCATAGCTGGCTTCCAGGTAGAATTCATTGGTTAACGGTGTCCCCAGCTCGCAGAAGACGACGTGATCGCGGATGCCTGGCACCAGATCGTCGAGCCGGGCCAACATGCGGTCGGTGAGACGTTCTTTGAGCGCCTGATAAGCAATGTTGTGCTGGCCGCTAGGTTCATCGGCCCATTTTTGAAAGGCGTCATAACCCACGAAGGTGAAGGCTTCCAGGGTGTGGTGGCCGCTGTGCATTTTGGAGGGATCCTTGAGCGTGGTGGCGGTGAGGAAGATGGCGGGTATTTTGTTAGCCGCCAGCACCGCGTCTGTCATCCCCTGGCGATAAATCTGGTCCAGGTCGTTATGGGCATAGAACCAGTAGTTGCCCGAATCCAATCCGGCGGCGCGCAAATCCATGTCTACTGCCAGGAACAGGCTTAGGGCGGATATGGAATAGCGTATACGATCCAGTTTGCGTCGCAGTCGTCCATTGAGATGCTCCCGCCCAATGAGACGGCCAAAGGTCACTTCGGGGTCAGCGTTGCTAATGACTACATCTGCCCGAATGTCGTGGCCATCCCCCAGACGCACGCCAATGGCCCGTCCATTTTCCAGCAGAATACGGGCCACGCGCGTTTCCAGCCGGATTTCGCCGCCCGCCCGCTTCAGGGCGCGCACGAAGGCGCGGGGAATAGCAAAGCCGCCGCCAATGGGGTAGTAGCCGCCATCGAAGTAGTGGTGGATGATGCCCGCATGCATCGGCGCCGATACCAATGATAAAGGCAGCCCGTGATCCCCCGCCTGCCCGGACAGGATGGCTTTTAAGAACGGGTCGGACACGTAATGGTCAAGCATAGCTTTCCCCGAACGCCACCCCCAACGCAGCACGTTAGGCGCGGTCAGTGGCAGTTTCGCCACGTCTACCACGCCATGCAGTCTGGACAGCCGGCTTAGCTCTTGCGGCAGGCTGTTCACCACCTGAAAGAGGGCGGCAATCCCTTTGCGTTCTTTGGGGAAACGAGCCTTTAACTTCTCTTCATACTGCTCTCGCCCTTTGGGTATGTCAAAACGATCAGCGCTGGCCTGGCTGTCGCCCACCATGATGTGGTCGAATCCCTGCGGATTAATCTCGCTGAAGGCCACATCCTGCGACACGCCCAGTCCTTCATAGATGTCCCGCATGGGACCGCCTGGCCCTATGCCGCCAATGTAATGCACGCCAGGACTAAAGCGATACCCTTCCAGCGTAAACGAATGGCACCACCCGCCGGGCACATAATGCTGCTCGCACACCAACACCTTTTTGCCGGCCTGCGCCAGACACAGCGCCGCGGTCAAACCGCCGGCGCCTGAACCAATGACAACGACATCGAAATCTGTTTGTGCAGACATATTCACCTCAAAGAAGGTTTGCGTCCAGGAGGACGATTTTGCTGCTGACTTGTTACGCGCCTGCTACCAGGCTGACGATTAGCCAGCCCATGATCAGCCCGCCAGCTAATACCAGCAGCAGTAGTACGCCCAGCAAAGCGTAGGAGTGGGAGCGGTCGTGCCACCAGAATTGGTAAACCAGGACGCTGCCTACCCAGCCGAATAAGAACACGGGACAGACCAGCAGCAGTTGCTCAAAGACAGATGTGCCGCCAGACGTATCCGTTCCCCCATAGCCGCAATTGAGAATCCAGAAACCCGTGAAACAGGCCAGCAGAAGAGACACAGCCAGGCTTATCAAGCTCATCTCGGTGGTGTCCAATGACGCTGCCGGCGGCTGCCTGTCCCCATGCTCAGTCTGAGGCGCTGCCAGCTCGGGGGCTAGAACGGTCTGGCAGGTACGGCAGACGTGCCGGTAAGCGGCGTTACGGCGGCCACAATTGGGGCAAATGATCTGATTAGCCATCCTGCACCCGCCTTTTGTGAGTTGCATCTACCCAATATACTGGCGCAGCGCCAGGCGGCGCAGCGGGGTCAGTGTTCCTTATCCGGTTATATTATGGCATGGGAGGGGCTTGTTTAGCAATGGGTGTATTTCATTTCCGTTGAGAGTGCTGCCAGGAGGAAGAAAGCGTTAATTGTGAATGGGTGAACGGTTAATCGAGCGCCGCTCCCTCGGGAGCACCGCTCCTTGACCGTTACACGGGTTGTTCTGTGGCGTTGGGGAGGGTGAAGGTAAAGACGCTGCCCTGGTTGGGGCCAGGACTGGCGGCGGTTAGCTCCCCACCCATGGCCCAGGCCAGATGACGGGCGATGGTCAGACCGATGCCACTGCCGCCGCTGCTGCGTGCGCGCGAGGGATCCACGCGATAAAAACGTTCAAACAGATAAGGCAGCGTGCCGGCAGGAATGCCAATGCCTGTGTCTTCAACTGTGATTAGGGTGTGATGGGGGCGGCGGCTGGCGCGTACTGTGATGGAACCCCCATCGGGCGTATAGCGGATGGCGTTGCTGAGCAAATTGAGCAGTATCTGGGCGGCGCGATCGGGGTCAGCCAGCACGGTGATAGGGATTGGGGGAACGTCCAGCACAAGAGCCAGCGATTGGGCTTCCGCCTGGGGCCGAATTTGGGCGACCACGCGCTCCAACAGGGGGATCAGGTCGAACGTCTGCGGGTGCAGCGAAATCTGGCCTGCTTCTACCTGGGAAAGCGCCTGCAAGTCGTCCACCAACCGCCCCAGGCGGCGTACTTCCTGATACATCTGGGCAAAGGTTTCCTCGTCACTGGGGAAGATGCCGTCCATCAAGCCTTCCAGATACCCTTTGAGGCCTGTGAGGGGGGTGCGCAGTTCGTGGGAGACGTCGCCAATGAGGGTGATACGCTGCTGTTCGACCTGTTCCAGGGCCTCGGCCATCTGGTTAAAGTTTGTGGCTACCAGGGCCAGTTCGTCGCTGGGGGGGACAGCCAGGCGTTCGGCGTAATGACCGTGGGCAATACGCTGGCTGCTTTCGGCTAACTGGCGCAGTGGGCGCAGAATCTGGCGACTGAGCAGAAGGCTGGAGAGAATGCCGGCAATCACCGCTCCTCCCGCCGCCACCGACACCGCTGTTAAGATGGAGCGCCGGAAAGCAGCCAGCAGTTCATCTTGAGCGGCGGCGGTCTCCGCTGTGGAACGGGCGGCTGCCAATTGCTCCAGCCCCTGCTGCACTTCCACAGGGGTAACGTATTGGATGATCAGGTAGGCTGTGAGCAGGCTGAGGGCTACCCCCACCACCACTACCACCATATTGGCGGCTACAATCCGCCAGCGAAGCTGCCGCCACAGGTTCATGACGCTTCATCCACAAACTTGTAGCCGACGCCACGCACCGTCTGGATTAGCGCCTGGCCCGTTGCTTTTTCCAGCTTGCGCCGCACCTGTCCCACGTAGACATCCACAACACGGTCGTTCCCGTAGAAGTTGGCGCCCCAAACACGGTCAATTAACTGCTCCCGCGTCAAAACGCGGCCCGCGTGTTGCGCCAGTTCTACCAGAACGTTGAACTCCGTGCTGGTCAGGTCCACAACCTCGCCGCCGGCGCGCACTTCATGACTTTCAGGGTGGATGCTGACGTGCGGGAACTCATAAGTCAGGGAGGTCCCCCCTCCCAGGCGTCCGGACCGGTGGCGGCGCAAAACAGCTTCAACGCGGGCAACCAGTTCACGCGGGCTGAACGGCTTGGTCAGATAATCGTCGGCCCCCATGCGCAGCCCGGCCACGCGGTCGCTTTCTTCGCTGCGAGCGGTGAGCATCAAAATATAGACATCAGACTCCTGTCGCAGGCGGGCGGCTACTTCGATGCCATCCATACCTGGCAGGTTCAGGTCCAGCACAATCAGGTCAGGACGTAGTTCGCGCGCGCGCGCCAGGGCATCCGGCCCGTTGTTCACGCAGACGACCTGAAAGCCGACGTTCTGCAAATAAGTGCGGACGACGTTTTGGATACTGATTTCGTCTTCGACGACGAGAATTGAGCCAATAGTGAGCATAGTAGCCAGATAGCTGCGTCAGTGGGCGAAGTTTACCCGATACGGCGGATTTAGCCGATGTGGATGGCGCGGGTGTTCAGTCTGCCCTTATACTCGTAGACTACAAAGGGAAATGACGCCGACCAGCGGGGCGCTTCAGTCCCGATCCTGGCCGCGATCCTGTAAAATATGATCTTTAACACTTGTCACGGCTTTCCCTTCAGCCCATAATGCAGGGGTGCAGGTTTGCCAGGGGAAGTGGATCAGCCGTTTCTGCTGCGGGCAAGCTGGTCTGCCGGCAAAGAGGAAATAGGAGGATAATATGGCTGCGGACGCTCTTTCGCCGCCGCGCAAAAATTACGGCTTTGTCATAGACAACCGCAAGTGCATTGGCTGCCACGCCTGTTCCGTCGCCTGCAAGTCGGAAAATGAAGTTCCGCTTACCGTTAACCGCACCTGGGTCAAATATGTAGAGACGGGCGTCTACCCCCACAACCGCCGCCACTTCCAGGTGACGCGCTGTAATCACTGCGCCAATCCGCCGTGCGTGCGCATTTGCCCCACGGAAGCCATGTACCAGCGGGCTGACGGTATTGTGGAATTCGATAACCGCGTGTGCATTGGCTGCAAGGCGTGTCTGCAAGCCTGCCCTTATGATGCTATCTACATTGACCCGGACACGAATACAGCCGCCAAATGCCATTACTGCGCCCACCGTACAGACATCGGCCTGGAGCCAGCCTGCGTGGTGGTCTGCCCGGAACAGGCCATTATCGCCGGCGACATCAATGATCCCGATACGGAGATCGCCCAATTGTTGGCGCGGCAGCCGGTGACGGTGCGCAAGCCAGAACAAGGGACTGCGCCCAAGTTGTTTTATATTCACGGCAGCGAGGTGTCGCTGCACCCGACGGCTACGGAGCGCACGCCAGAAACCTTTATGTGGGCGGATGTGCTGCCGCTGCATGGCAAGGCGGCGGCAGCGGTCAGCGATCAGCGACATCATGGAAGCTCTCTGCTGCCGCCGGCGACGAAGCCGCGCCATCCAGCGCTGGTCGGTGTGCAGATGGATATTCGCCTGCCGCAGGTGCAGGGGCAGCATTGGCGCGGCCCGATTGAGTTGGGCGGCGCGGTGGCGGAGCATATGATACAGGTGTCGTACAATGCGCAGCATAAGATTCCCTGGCATTGGCCTGTGCCGGCATATCTCGTCACCAAAAGCATTGGCGCAGGCATCTTCCTCGTCCTGGCTTTGGGCTGGCTGCTGCGCCTGTTCCCTTTTGATGGTCCAGTCGCTCTGGTGGGCGGCTTTCTTTCTCTTCTGTGCATAGGCGCGACTACCGGGCTGCTGGTCTATGACCTGGAAAAGCCAGAGCGCTTCCTTTACATTCTGCGCCGCCCGCAGTGGCAAAGCTGGCTGGCTCGCGGCGCGGTGCTGCTGATCGGGTTTTCGATCATAACCGCTTTGTGGTGGCTGTTTGAACTGGGCAGTTACCTGTTCGCCTATACCAGTCCACTGGCGCAAAGCCTTTACCTCTGGCTGGGCATCCCCTTTGCCCTGGGAGCGGCGATCTACACCGCCTTTCTATTTGCCCAGGCGGAAGGGCGCGACTTGTGGCAAAGCCCGCTGCTGCCGTTCCATCTGGTGGTGCAGGCGCTGCTGTCGGGCAGCGCGGCGCTGCTGCTGGTGGACCTGTTGCTGGACATGCCGGCAGCTATGACGTCCGCGTTCCAGGTCATTTTTGTGGCGGCGTTGTTGGTGGATTTATTCGTGACGCTGGTGGGTGAATTGAGCGTGCCCCATGCCAGCGAGGTGGCGGCGCGGGCGGCGCATGAAATCAGTCACGGGCGTTACCGGGGTCATTTCTGGATGGGCAGTGTGGCGGTGGGGCATGTGCTCCCCCTGGCGCTGCTGCTGGCGGCTAATAGGCTTGAGTTGAGCGGGTGGTTGGCAGCAGTTGCCGGCATTTGCGCTGTCGCCGGTCTCTATCTGTATGAATACGCCTTTATCATGGCTCCCCAGGAGGTTCCAAACAGCTAGACGGTATCCTCAGGTTCCACTTCCGGATACGGGTCCAATGTGAAGCCTGCTCGCCGGTCAACTTCGGCCATTAAGATATCCTCTACTTCCGCCGAAGCATTGGGATTGCGTGATCTGGCGATCCCCACGAATGAGAAAAAACTGGATTCGCTTGGCAGCAGCGTTGGTTGCGGCAGTTTCGGTCGTACCAGCAAATAACCATCAATCAGTTCAAACTCAAACTCGTGGGCATTGTGCAGATATTCAAGAGGGATCAAAACCCCCTGTTCCATTACCTGAATCGGTTTAAGTTCCATGACCTGCCTCCTTCTCAACAAAAAGCAGCCCGTACCCTATCCACGTTCTGTCAGGGCGCAAAGGCCTGTACGGAGTATTATCGAAGGAACGCCAGCGTTCTCCGGGTTTTCTTTGCGATCTTCGCGTCTTCGCGGTGAAACCCAACACATTGTGCCTGACTTTGTGAAGCGTGTCAATCAAACTTTTCACCATCCCTGGAGGTGAAGGATGAGCCAGAAACGCAGCGTCACCCAATTACTCAAGACTATGTTGGCTCTGGGCGAGCCAGAACCACTGCCGCCGCCGGTCAATGGCCCCACCAACGCCGCCGGGCAGGCGCTGCCCATCTTTGCCCAGGTGGATATGATCCCCGTGCGCCAGCCCGATGGCCGTCTCACCAACTACCCGCCGCCTGAATATTGGGACGATTGGGTGGAGTGGGAAGGCAAATCCTGGCCCCGCCAGGTGGCCCACCGTTATATGCTCATCCCAACCGTTTGCTTTAACTGTGAGAGCGCCTGCGGCCTGCTGGCTTATGTAGACAAAGAAACGCTGGAAATCAAGAAATTTGAAGGCAACCCGATGCACCCTGGCAGCCGCGGGCGCAACTGCGCCAAAGGTCCCGCCACACATAACCAGGTTTACGATCCCGAACGCATTCTCTACCCCCTCAAGCGGGTAGGCGCGCGCGGGGAAGGCCGGTGGAAGCGGATTACGTGGGAGGAGGCGTTGACGGAAATTGCCGGCAAAATGCGCCAGAGCCGTTTACAGCGGCGCGACGGCATCATGTATCACGTGGGCCGTCCGGGCGAGGATGGCTACACCAACCGCTGCATTACCGCCTGGGGCGTAGACGGTCACAACAGCCACACCAACATCTGCTCCTCCGGCGCCCGCGCCGGCTACACCTTCTGGGGCGGCTTTGACCGCCCCAGCCCAGACCACGCCCACGCCCGCGTCATCCTGCTCATCTCCAGCCACCTGGAAACGGGCCATTACTTTAACCCGCACGCCCAACGTATCATCGAAGGCAAAATGGCCGGGGCTAAACTGATCACCTTTGACCCCCGCCTTAGCAACACCGCCAGCCTCAGCGACGTCTGGCTGCCCACCTGGCCCGGCAGCGAAACCACCGTGCTGCTGGCTATCGCCAACCACCTCATCCAGAACAACCTGTACAACCGGGAGTACGTCCGTCGCTGGGTGAACTGGGAAGAGACGCTGCAAGCCATCCGTGATGGCTTGTTGGATGTGGGCGACGCTGCCCTGCACGCCTACATAACCGGTACCCCATCCTCTTTGACCGATTTCGCCGCGTTTGACCGCGCGCTGAAGGCGCTTTACCGCGAATTCACCTTTGAGCGGGCGGCGGCGGAGGCGCAGGTTCCCATTGAGCGCATCCGCGAAGCCGCCGCCTACGTGGCTGGCTGTGATGGCCGGCTGGCGACGCACACCTGGCGCAGTGCCAGCATTGGCAACCTGGGCGGCTGGCAGGTGGCCCGCGCCCTCTTTTTCCTCAACGTGCTCACGGGCAGCGTGGGCGTGCGCGGCGGCACGTCCGCTAACAGTTGGAACAAATTTGTGCCCAAACCGTTTAAGTCGCCC
Organism: uncultured Ardenticatenaceae bacterium; assembly: GCA_964507675.1. Taxonomy (GTDB): domain Bacteria; phylum Chloroflexota; class Anaerolineae; order Promineifilales; family Promineifilaceae; genus JAGVTM01. The sequence continues at coordinate 9,087 of CAZDSN010000043.1, forward strand.
CCGCCGTTTAACGCCTGGAATGAGCTGCAACTGCCTTTGGAGTGGCCGCTGGCGCATTATGAGATGAGCTTTCTGCTGCCCCATTTTCTGGCGGAAGGGCGGGGGGAGATTGACGTTTATTTCACCCGCGTCTATAACCCGATGTGGATTAACCCAGACGGCTTCATGTGGCTGCACGCGCTGCAAGATGAGCAGAAAATCAAATGTCATGTGGCCCTGACGCCCACGTGGAACGAGTCGGCCTGGTTTGCCGATTACGTGCTGCCTATGGGTCACAGCGGCGAGCGGCACGATTTGATGAGCCAGGAGACGCACGCCGGGCAGTGGATCGCTTTTCGCCAGCCGGTGCGGCGGGTGGCGCTGGAAAAGATGGGGCAGCCGGTGCGTTTCACGTATGAGGCGAACCCAGGCGAAGTGTGGGAGGAGAATGAGTGGTGGATTGAGTTGTCGGCGCGCATGGACCCAGACGGCAGCCTGGGCATCCGCCAATGGTTTGAAAGCCCGTACTGCCCCGGCGAGATTATCACGGTAGATGAGTATTATCGCTGGATTTTTGAGAACAGCGTGCCGGGTTTGCCGGCAGCGGCGGACCGAGAGGGACTGACGCCGCTGGCATATATGCGCAAGTTTGGGGCGTTTGAGGTGCAGCGGGAGAATTACGCGCCCTATGAGCGCGAAATTTCCGGGTTCAATGGTATGCGGGTGGAAGATGCCGGCAGCACGTCCGCTTTCTCCCTAGATGCGCAGCAGCGCATTCTCAAAGAGGGGAAAGTCGTAGGCGTCTGGGTGGATGGACAGGCGAAGGTGGGCTTTGACACGCCCAGCCGAAAACTGGAATTTTTTAGCCGTACCTTGTACGATTGGGGCTGGCCTGAAAAAGCGCACACCATTCCCTGGCCGTTGCCAAGCCATGTCCATCCAGACAACATTGACCGCAGTAAAGGCGAAATGTTGTTGTTGCCCAACTTCCGCCTGCCCACGCTGATCCACACCCGCAGCGCCAACGCCAAGTGGTTGTATGAGATCAGCCATAAAAATCCGGTCTGGATGCACCCTTCTGACGCCGCCCGCCTGGGCGTGCACACGGGCGACTTGATTCGGGTGGAGACAGAGATTGGCTACTTTGTGGACAAGGTATGGGTGACGGAGGGCATTAAGCCAGGCGTCATTGCCATGAGCCACCATCTGGGTCGCTGGCGGCTGGAAGAGAACCAGGGGGTGAATCCGGGCATGTCCAACCTGGCGCGCCTGAGCGCGGATGACCAGGGCGGGCACAGCCTGAATATCATTCATGGGGCGCGCCCGTGGGATAGCTTCGACCCGGACACCAGCCGCATCTGGTGGCAGGACGTAGGCGTGCATCAAAACCTGACGCACGCGGTGCATCCCGACCCCATTAGCGGGGCGCACTGTTGGCTGCAAAAAGCGGTCAATGTGCGCCGGGCTGGCGCTGCGGATAAACATGGGGACGTGTGGGTGGATACGCAGCGGTCTATGGCGGTTTATATGGCGTGGAAGGAGATGACGCGCCCGGCGGATCGGGTCAGCCCGGATGGACTGCGCCGCCCGCTGTGGTTAAAGCGGCCGTTGAAACCGGTGGTGGAGGCGTTCAAACTGCCGGCATCTCCCCAAAATAACGGTTTGTCAGATAAGTTTAGCGAGGAGGCAAAAAATGAGTAACGGTTCCTGGCTTATTGGTGGAAGGATGCGGCGGGGCCGGTTGGGCGGCGGCTGGCGGCAGCGGCGTATGGGGCCTGGTTGTCTGGGCTGCGGGGCTGTGCTGCTGCTGATTGCGCTTGGATATATTCTGCTGCAGGTTATTAATTGAGAGATGCCGGCACAAGCTTCCATCGTAAAGACGTTGCATTGCAACGTCTCTTCACGCGGAGACGCGGAGGACACAGAGAAAAAATGTAGGACAAACTGTTAGTTTGTCCGCGCAAACTAACAGTTTGCGCTACAAATTTTCATTCATCCCTTCGACAAGCTCAGAGCCTGCCCCTTCAGCAGGTTCAGGGCAGGCTCTGAGTCTACCGAAGGGGCAGGCTGTGGTGCGCCCCGCGCATGGGAAACTCCTCCGTAAAGACGTTGCATTGCAACTTCTCTTCACGCAGAGACGCGGAGGGCGCGGAGGAAAATTCGTGTCATTCGTGGAATTCGTGTCAAGAAATTTTCTCTTCTGGAGAGGTAAGTATGTGGTTTGAGACAATCATCCGCGCAGCCACAGGCTGCGCGACATATATGCTTGGCTGCGATGGGACAGGCGAATGCGCTGTCTTTGATCCGTTGTGGGACATTCAGCCTTACCTGGACGTGGCCCGCAAGCACGAGGCGCGCATCCGTTACATCATTGATTCGCATAGTCATGCGGAGCATATATCGGGAGCGCGGCGGCTGGCGGCGGCAACTGGGGGGGAGTTGGCGCTGCCGGCATTCGCCGACATCGCCTACCCCGCCACCCGCGTGCAGCACGGCGACAAACTGCGCCTGGGCGGCGTGGGCCTGGAAGTGATGCACGTCCCCGGCCACCGCCCGGAGCAAATCAACCTGCTGGTCTACGACTACACCCGCGGCGACGAACCGTGGTGTATCCTCACCGCCGATTTTGTGCTGGTGGGCGACGTGGCCCGCCCCGATCTGGCGCAGGCGGGCGAGCAGGGCGCGCCCACCCTGTTCGACGTAGCTATCCCCCGCTTCCTCAACCTGCCCGACCACGTCGAGGTATACCCCGGCCACCTGGCCGGGTCTACCTGAGGCCGCGTCACCAGTGGCAAGGTTGTCACTACCGTTGGTTATGAACGGCGGTATAACGCCGCCCTGCGGTTCCGCGATCGCCAGAAGTTTACAGCTTACATGCAGGATGAGCAGCCGCTAAAGCCGGCCAACATCTTGAACATCGTGGCCATCAACCAGGGGAAACGCCCCCTGACCATGACCACGCCCCAGGCTGCGCCGCTTGCGCCGGCGCAGGCGCATGAGCTAATCACCGCCGGGCACGTCGTGGTGGACGCCCGCTCCTCGGCAGAGTACGGCGCGGGGCACATCCCTGGCGCCTTTAACGTGCAGTTGTCCAGCAGCGAGTTTGAGCAGCGGGTAGGGTGGATTGTGCCGGCAGACGCGCCCATCATTCTGGTCACGGACACGGCGGCGGAGGCGCAGCGCTGCGTGTTTAACATGGCTTTTGTGGGGCTGGATCAGGCGGTGGTGGGGTATCTGGATGCCGGCATTTCCGCCTGGATGCGCGCCGGTTACCCCATTGCTGTCGTGCCCCAAATGGACGTGCACACCTTGCAGCGCCGCCTGGCGGCAAACGACTGGCGCGTCCTGGACGTGCGCGCCAAAGATGAATGGGACGAGGGACACATTGCCGCCGCCCACTTCTTGCCCTACACCGACATGGTTCCCCAATTGGACGCGCCGGCAAAGCTAGACAAACTCCCCTTCCCTCCCGACGCCCCCATCGCCGTCACCTGCGCCAGCGGCAAACGCTCCAGCACCGCCATCAGCATCCTGCTGCGCCACGGCTACCGCCGCCTCTACAACGTCGCCGGCGGCATGGAAGCCTGGCGCGCCGCCCAACTCCCCACCTACGACGCCGCCGGGCAGCAGATCTGTTCCCCCCTCCATTAACCATTCACCAATTCACCAATTCACCCATTAATTATTTCTCTCCCCTCCTCTCTTCTCCATGACCCCCGCCCAACTGGCCTACGCCCGCCACAACGCCTACCACCTCCTCAGCCAACTCCTCCTCCACGGCGTCACCCCCGCCCTGCTGCCCCAGGTCATGGCCGTGGCGGAACTGGCGCAGCGCCAGTCAACCCCCTTCGACCCCGACCAGGCGGCAGCCGATCACCAGTCCCTCTTCGGCTTCAACCTCTTCCCCTACGAAAGCATCTTTCGCCATCCATCCGGCTTACTGGGCGGGCCCCTGACCGCCGCCGCCGCCCAGACCTACCACCAACACGCCTTTACCCCGCCCGCCGCCGCCGCCGCCCCTGACCACGCCGGCGCGGAACTGGCGTTTCTGGCTTTCCTCTGCGGCGGCGAAGCAAACGCCTGGCGCGCCAACCAGCAGCCCAACGGCGTCGCCGCCTGGCAGTCACATCAGCGCCGCTTCTTACAGACGCGCCTGCTCCCCTGGCTGCCGCCGCTGTCCGTGGCCCTGCGCCAGCAGCCGCACCCTTTTTACCAGGCAGTGGGCGAGATGCTGCTGGAACTGACGGCGGATCATGCCCACGCCCTGGGCATTGAGGACGCCCCCGCCGCCGTAGATGGCGCGGAACCCGCCCCGTCCCGCCCCCTGCTGCTGGAAGACGACCAGACCAGCCTGCGCGA
>CAZDSN010000044.1:0-13323 GCA_964507675.1 uncultured Ardenticatenaceae bacterium
GGTATGTTGTTAAGACTGACATCCCCGCTGGCAATTGCTTGCCACGCCGCAGCTTTGACACGTACCTGCAAATCTTTGACTGTCATGGGAATCTCCTTTTGGAACCACATTGAAGCTGGTTCCGCTTGTTTACTTTTTGCTAATGAAAAATGGGTAATATTTGTTTGTGCAGCGGTTCACACCGACTTACTATCCACATCTGTTTGCCGGAAAGCAATGCGGCGGTTAAAATCAATTTTCGCCAATGGGCAAAATTATGTCCCAGACAGCCGTTATATAATGTGCGGCGCTCTAGCATTGCCTGGAAGTCTGCTCAACACGAACTGTCTGATGAGGTAATCAACATGCCACTCTATACGTATAAATGTACAAATTGTGGTTACATTTTTGAAGCTAACCAGCGCATGTCAGATGATCCCCTGGAGGAGTGCCCGGTGTGCCAGGGCGGTTTGCGGCGGGTGATTAACAGCGTAGGCGTTGTCTTCAAGGGACAGGGCTTTTATGTGACGGATAATCGTCGCAGCGCCACTCTTCCCAGCAGCTCTACCACGACCAGCGGCGACACAAGCGCTGCGGATACGGCGACAACAACCACTAAGACAGAACCAACCACACCAGCTAAAACAGCAGCAGTCGAAAGTTCGTCAGCCTGAATTTTAAGGTTGTTGCCAATCTGGTTCTATTGGCTTGCTAGAAGCCTGTGTTGCCTGACACAGGCTTTTTGCTTTCTCGATAGTTCCGTATGGGTGGGGGCGCACCACGATGGATGAAAATTCGTGGCGCAGTTTGCTAAACTGCGCGTCGGGCAATTTTCGTAGGATGGGCGGGTTGCTAACCCGCCCTACGGAATTAACTATTTTCGAAGGAGGTTCTAAATCTGAAAACCGCCTGTGGCATTGGCAATTACTTTTTTACTGAAGTTGTTCACCAGATCAGTCAGGCGTACTTGCAGATTACCCCATGTTTCGCTGCCGAGAATGCGGTTCATGTCTTCCTCGCTGTTGGTGATGCCCGTAAACAGAATTTGTTCGCAATCACCGTAGAGCGTATACCAGGCCTGAATATCAGCCAGGCCCAGCCGGTTGCTGCCCGGAATAAATTCGCTCACCATGAATTCGAAGTACTCTGATTCTGTTTCAGAGCGTATATCCCAGCGTAGAATGAGTTTGGCAGGTTTGTTCATTTCATTCCATTGCGCCGTTATAGCTGCGCCGCTGTACGCGCCGCAGCCAGCAAACGTCATTGCATTACAATTTGGGTGTGAGCAAGATAACTTCTGTTTCTTCAGCCAGAGTGCCGGCAGCTATCTTCAGACTGCTCATTTCCTGGGCATCCGTAACGCCCATTTCTTTCATGAAGCGTTCCACGCCATCCAGATTGAGCTTGAGATTGGGCAAATGGTAGTGCATGGGCACGACAATATCAGGCTCTAGCATGGAAACCAGTTCAGCGGCCTGGGCCGCGTTCAAGCTTTGACCGCCGCCCACAGGCAGCAGCAGGACGTTGATCTGTTCCAGGGCCTCAATCTGGGTTTGGGAAGGGACCTGAGCCAGATCGCCCAGATGCGCCACACTCACACCGTCATAGTTAAATACGTACAGGATATTATGACCTGTTTTGTCAATGTGACTGGTACCGATCCCGGTAATAAAAACGCCGCCGATTTCATACTCGCCAGGGCCAACCAGGGCGTGTTGGTAGCCGGTGACGGTGGCTACGCAGTTGTGCCCGGGGGCGTTATGGCTGACGGTAACCACGTCGGCCTTGAGCTTCAAGGGAGGCAACCCCAGGTTACTGTCATAAGGATCGGTGACAACTGTGGCCCGCCCGCGTTCGGTCAGACGAAAACAACTTAATCCATACCAGGTTAATTCCATACCATTTTGCTCCTGGGAAGCCCTTCTGGGGAGCCTTCCTCGGTAGTTCTCCTCAGAAGCCCTCTTAAAATTTGTTTGCCTCGTTACGTGACAAGGCTCCTGGCGACCCGTTTACTGCCGGCAATCAGGTCACGATAAGATGGTATTATATGGCGGAAAGGGCAAAACGTAAAACGCTGGCGGGACGCCAGCAGCAGAGACGCGGCTGGTGGTCAGGGCCGAAAGGGGTTGGATCATGGACTTTCGCGAGCTGGTGATGAATGGGGGGCAGGTGGAACGGAACCATACCTGGCGGTTGGTTTTGCCGGCATTGACGTCTGCTGCCTATGTAGATGCGCAGCTTGATGATTATGCCGGCAAATCGCGCCGCCGCTACCCGTGGCGCCCAGGCGTTACCCTGGAACTGCAAGCCCGATTCTCGCACGAGCGGGACAAACTGGTGGGGACGGCCGGGTTTGGCTTTTGGAATGCACCGTTTGGGGATCCGACTGTGCGCCGGCCGGCATTGCCGCAGGCTGCCTGGTTCTTTTACGCTTCTGCGCCGACCGACCTGCCTCTGGCTGGGAATGGACCAGGGCGCGGCTGGTTTGCCGGCACTATAGACCTGGGCGCGTGGCGAGCCTGGCGATTGTCGCCGCTGGCGCTGCCTGTTTTATTGCTCAACCAGATAGCAGCTTGTCGCCGTCGCGTTTGGCTGGCGGTACAGCGGCAGTTGGGGATCAGTTCTCAGCCGTTGGCGGTGGATATGCGAGAGTGGCATACTTACTGTCTTTCCTGGCAGGCTGCTAGCTGCACTTTCGTAGTAGATGGGGAAACGGCGCTGCAAACTCCTTTCACTCCACGCGGGCCGTTGGGGTTTGTTTGCTGGTTGGATAATCAATATCTGGTCGTGACGGCGCGGGGGAGGGTGAATGCCGGCATTTTGCCCATTCCCCAACCGCAATGGCTGGAAATTGCCGGCCTCACTATCAAAACCCCTGATTAAGCTTATAGCTGGTTGGGGAATTGTTCATGGGGAGACATCAGGGGGCGTTGCCCACGCTCAAACTTCCTGTTTCCATCTTCTTACGTTGAAGCGCCAAGCCGCTCCTGTAACCAAAGATTAACCAGAGTTTCGGGCGATACACCTTGCTGGCGAGCCTGGGCGCGCACTTTGTTCAATAAATCCTTTGCCACAGGCAAATATGTCTTGCTTGAGACCAGATCTATCTCAACCGTCACAGCTTCCATGATATCTTCGTAGTCTGCACTGCTGTGTGTGTCCCAGAAGTCCCAAAACACTTCCAGGGTGGCAAAGTTCTCTGGCAAAGGGTCTTGTGTTGCTGCTTTTTTATCTGGCATAGCTTTTGCGTTCCTTGTTGTCCATGTCCCGCGCGCTTAGAATCAGGGCCTCGTGAGATGACTTGTAAATGAAAAAGACCACCAGGTAACGCCCTCCATCAGTTTGTCCCAACGCCCGATACACATCCTCACCGCGAAAGTGGCCTTTCTTCATACGCCTTACTCCAGGCTGGTTGCTGAAAATTTGCTCGACTTCTTCAGGAGCTACCTGGTGTTTGGCTGCCAATTTTTCGACGATGTCTTCCAACCAGATGAAACCGTTTATTTTCATACTCCCGCCTCTGCCTGATTCTGTCTGATTCAACTCAAGCCAATATTAGACATTGGAGGTTATCTGTCAACTGATATATGAAATCAAACCCCACAGGAAAATCAAAATGCTGCGCCGGCCTTGCAAACTTATCAAGTGCGTCAAAGATTGTTTTCCGCCTTTCTACAGATGATTCATACCAATTTTGAAATCTTGGTTCTAACGTATAACCGTCCTCATTTAAGGCGATTGCTTGTGTAAGAGACATTTGTGCATCAAGGTCGAAGAGTAGCACCTTTGCGTCGGAGAAAGAAGATACTACGTCTCCCAAACACCAGGTGACCGTAGTCTTGCCTACTCCACCTTTGAAGTTGATTGTTGCGATAGTCTTTGGACTTTTGCTAGTCATGCCTTTTCCTTTCGTTATCTTTTGCTCTCAATATCCATTTACCTTCCGATCTTTGTAGCAGATATCCACCCTTCATAATATACCTTGCAGATCCAGGTGTGTAAAGCTGGTTACCGACAGAAACAAGTGTAGCTTATTGCTAGCAAATGCTGCAAATGTCTGTAACTGTAGGGATCACCAGAAATTGAGAGCAGGCGCAGAGTGGCTCAATCTTCGACTATCTTTAGCAGTTTCTGGGCATTGGTGATGGTAGAGCTGACTTCTTTGGGCAAGGGCGGCGTGCCGGCAAACCCGGTTCGTTCCACATATGCCGTAACCATCAATCTTAACGCCTCTGGCTCCCAGCGGGCCATTTTCTCTACGCTGTTTACGCCAGCCTCGTAATACAGCCGGGCGCGAATGCCCTTGACCCCTGGCAGGCGCGCCAGGTCTGACAACTGCACCAACTCCAGAACAACGTCCTCGGGAATGCCTGTCTCCCGGGCCAGCTCTGCCCTTTGCTCCCTGGCGCCGCCTGCCGCCAACATCTGCCCACTGTTCTTGATCCCCCGGGCTTCCAGCCGCTCAATGTACTCAAGCTTTACGTCCCGAAAGTCTCTCAGCTTGAACGGATTTCGTTTCTTCTCTGGCATTGTTTACTTCCCCTCGTGCGTAAGACTATGGCGGGTCGAATACCCGCTTTGTTTCCAGGGTCTTCGTTGTGGATTTTGGGCTATGTAACTCTGTCAAATCCTCAACGCATGGGCCACTCTCGCGGCGAATTTCTCTACCGATTCTGTTTCGTCTCTAGAACACACCGGGATATGGTTCTCCCGACATTCTTTGAGGATGGTCTGGGTGATTCGATAGTCAAATTCAAGGAATTTACGCCACGCTTCCTCTGGTTTCGGCAGTTGATAAATCATTTCTTTCATGGAACCCCGTTCACCCGTCTCGTGCCAGATTTCGGCGCTTGACCGTTTGGGTATGGCCAGACCTACAACCTGACGAGGCGAGATGACCTGGGCAAGGAGGCTAGGGTTGCATATTCCTCCATCAATCAAGATGCTGGCGTTGGGTTCGGTCGCGTCAAGGTCTTCAACCAGCAGATCTAAATATTCAGGAAGGGCTGCCCGGTTAAAACTATCAAACTCGTTCCAGGACAGGTCAAGTAACCATGCCAGTCCATCCTGAGCTGTTGACCACGCTTTATTGACCGGGTGACGTTCTTGGGTAAATCGGCTGTGATAGGTCCCGTAGATATGGGCGTCCATATCGTAGATAGGAATACCCAATCGGGTTGATAGGAACCGGCAGATAGTGGTTTTGCCAGAACCGGCTCCACCGACAACCCAATACAATTTGTCCCGCCTGGAGAGGGCGACGCCAGATTGGGTAAGTAACGCCTTGTTGATGATGAATTGCATAGAGTTTGACATGCCACATGCAGATCGAAACAGCCTGACTCGTGATTACTCTGCATGTACCGCAGAGTATACTTTCACCCGCAATATTAGCCTGCTGGCTCAGGTGTGTAAAGGCTCGCTTGAGAAGGATAATCCAACAACCATTTGCCAGATCATTACCTGCTGAGGGGAACTTGTCGGCCCTCATCAAATTTTGACATCTGTTTTGTGCCCTGCTATACTTTACACCCTGTACCTCTTCAAAACACTACCTTGAGGGAAAGGAGGGATGGCCGAGTGGACGATGGCAACGGTCTTGAAAACCGTAGTGGGCTTTGCTCACCGGGGGTTCGAATCCCTCTCCCTCCGTTAAAAATTGAAAGGTTTGTGGGGAGGTGCCAGAGTGGTCGAATGGGGCCGCCTGCTAAGCGGTTAACGGCGTAAAACCCGTTCCAGGGTTCGAATCCCTGCCTCCCCGTTTTAACGTCTTTGGGGTATAATTACTCTGATGACCAATGGCATCACCTTGCGCCCTTAGCTCAGTGGATTAGAGCGTCTGGCTACGAACCAGAAGGTCGGGAGTTCGAGTCTCTCAGGGCGTACTCAACAAAGCGACACCAGCAGGCGTCGCTTTTTTGTTACGGGATCCATTGACAATTATGTTAGATTCAGTCAATCTAAAATCTGTCACGAATTTGACGAATTTTCAGACCGTCATTTGTGTCATTCGTGGCGAAAAATTGGATCAACTGAGAGTGGTTTCTCCAAGGTTGAACCAATCCCTATCCTGATTATTCCTCATGCGCACACCTGCCGGCAAAGAGTGCCGATTTTATTATCAAAACTTTCACCGGGGGCGTTCTGATCAGGAGTGCCGCTTGATTCAAAACAACCCTAATTCCCGTTCCTGGGAGCCGAAAGATTGCCAGAACTGCCCCGTGCCCGATATCTTGTTGGCTAACAGCAGCCCACACCTGGTGCTGGAAGGAAGCGTCAAGAGAGGGTTGTTGGGCGTGAACCGGCGCATTGCCGTCACCGCTTTTTGCAGCAAACATTTAATTGATGTGCCTTTGCCGCAAGTAGGCTGCCCCCAATGCGCCCTGGAACGACCTGATATGCGGGCGCTGTTTGGGGAGGAGTGAGGCTGCCGGCAGGGTGGCTGGTTTCGCTGGTCCGCGCTATACCTGATGTGACGAAGACCCATGATTAAAGCTATTTTGTTAGACCTGGACGATACCCTATTGCAAAATAATATGCAGGATTTCTTGCCGCGCTATTTTGGCTTGCTGGCTGAGTTTACGGCATCTTCTGCACTTGCAGCCTCGTCTGCTCATGGACACCTGGATATGGTGCAGGAGCTGCTCATTTGCACCCGCGAAGTCATGGCCAATCGTGACCCCCGGTTGACAAACCGGGAAGTGTTTTGGGCAGCCTTCAGCCGGCGCACGGGACTGCCCTGGGAAAGTACAGAAACCTTTTTTGCTCGCTTTTACCAGGAGTATTTTGGACAGCTTCAGTCTGTAACGCACCCGGTGCCCTTTGCGCCTGAATTGGTGCAGTGGTGCCAGGAGCAGGGATGGCAGGTGGTGATTGCCACCAATCCCTTGTTCCCCACCGCGGCCATTGAGCAGCGGCTGGCCTGGGCAGGCTTGCCCGTGACGGCGTACCCGTTTGATCTGGTGACGACGTTTGATAATATGCACGCCTCCAAGCCGCAGGCCGCTTATTATCAGGAGATTCTCAGTCGCATCGGCTGTGAACCGGGGGAGACGATTATGGTGGGGGATGATTGGGGGAATGATATTGTGCCGGCATCTACCCTCGGCTGTTATACGTATTGGATTACCTCAGAGGAAACACTTTCTCCCCCACAGTCCGGCACCGCCACAGGCTACGGCACGCTGGGCCAACTGTATGCCGCTTTGTGCCAGGGCTGGCCGGCAGCTGCCGCAGCCGTGCACTTCTCCACCCTGCCGGGCACAGTTCAGCACCAGGCGTAACCATGCAGCAGCCATCCCCTGTTCCTGAACTACTGCAGCAGTTGCAGCAATTTGCCCAACAACTACGCCAGACGCTATTTGCCCCGACAATTGACTGGCGGCGGCAGCCTGCGCCAGGCGAGTGGTCGCTCACTCAGGTCATTTGCCACCTGCGGGACGTGGAGCAGGAAGTGCACCAACCCCGTTTTGCCGCCCTGATCGCCCGCGAAAATGCCTTCCTTGCCGGAGCCACACCGGATGAATGGGCTGTTCCTCGCGCTTATCAGGCGCAAGACGGGCCCACGGCATTGGCTGATTTTCTGACGGCGCGATCCGAAACAGTAGACAGATTGCAGGCCATGCCGCCCGCCCTGTGGGATCGCCAGGCGCGCCACGCCTTCTTTGGCCCGACCAGTATGCACGAGTTGTTGAGCTTGATGGTACGGCACGACGAGGCGCATTGGGAGCAAATCCTGGCCCTGGTGCAGCATGCATAGTTTCTAAACTGGCTTACATGATCTGTTGGCGCAGTGCTGTGATTTCAGCGCGCAAACGGGTTGCCCGCTCCTGATCCTGACCGTGATTGAATAAAACGTAATGATGTTTCTTGTACGCTAATTCGGCGCACCGTTGGTAGAAGCGGGCAGCGGCGCGGTAGCCGGGTAACCCCTGTGACGACAACAATGCCAGACCATGCCGGGTGCGACCCAGCGTGGAGGAGGCCGTCTGCCACTGCTGCGGGGTGAGCAACCCTTGCTCCACCTCTTCCGCCAGGTATTCCTTGATCCAGCGGCTTTCCTGCCATAAAGCCCAGCCAATGATGATTAACGTCAGCAGGACGCCCCCAAAGTCACTGATCAACAACAGCAGGCAAAATAGACCTCCCATAGAAGCAGAGGCGTTATGGATGGCGTGCAACAGAACGGCTGTACCCCACCCAACGATGGGAACAACAAAGCGCACCGCCTGGCTGCGTGACAGGCGGGCAATGGCTAATCCCAACCCCGTCATGCTGGTAAACAGGGCATGGTTCAGACCAAACAGGATGGCCCGCATGAATATATTCACTTGCCAGGCAGTTGCGCCCAGTTCATTGTAGACGCTGACGAAATAGAAGATATTTTCCACCATGGCAAAACCCATGCCGACCATAGCGCCGTAGATGATACCATCCAGGGGACTGTCCAGTTCATGCCGCCGGAAGAAGAAGATGCCAAGCAAAGCAAACCCCTTGAGCGATTCTTCAATCAGGGGAGCAATAATGGACGCGCCCACAAAGTCGCCGAAACCTTCGCTGAGCAGATAAAAAGGGATGCTAAAAGCGGTGTTGAAGATGAAGGCGGCCATGATGCTGGGGATGGCTCCCCAGAAGAAGGCGGCCAGAATCAGGCTCAAGGGTTCTTTTTCGTATCTGTCCACCCAATAGATCAGGGCAACGTAAAAGATAGTAGGGATGATGGCGGCCAACAGAGATAAGACAAGGATCATGCGTGCACCCTAGATAATGAGCATAGCATCGCCAAAGGAAAGAAAGCGGTAGCCCTGATCCAGGGCGGCTTGATAGGCGGCGCGGATGGGGGCAATGCCGGCAAATGCGCTGACCAACATCATTAACGTAGACTGTGGCAGATGAAAATTGGTGATTAAGGCATCTACCACGCGAAAGTGATAGCCAGGATAAATGTATAAATCCGTACGCCCTTCAATGGCAGAAACCGGTTTCCACGGACAGGCGTCAGGGGGAGGCTGCTGGCTGACGCCCTGTAGAGAGCCCCACATATTGGCGCTACGCCATGCTGCTGTCTCCAATACGCGCGCGCTCGTCGTGCCCACAGCCACTACCCGCCCGCCGGCCAGCTTTGCCTCGTTGATGCGCCGCGCGGCGGCAGGCGTCAACTGCACCCATTCACTGTGTATGGTGTGGGCGTCCACATTCCTGGCCTCTACCGGTTTGAACGTGTCCAGCCCGACGTGCAGGGTCACGGTTTCAAACAGCACTCCTTTGTCTCGCAGCGCCAACAAAAGATCGGGTGTAAAATGCAGCCCGGCGGTCGGCGCAGCGGCTGAACCAGGCGGACGGGCGTAAATGGTTTGATATCGCTCACCGTCTGCTATTGGCTGCTGGATGTAAGGGGGCAGCGGCGTGTGTCCCAACGCCTCCAGATGGGACTCAATGGGTTGGCTGAAGACAATCTGCCGTTGGGCACCAGGCAGCACAGCGGTGATGGTGACCGTGATGCCGGCCTGCTGGCCGGCCCCGTCCAGCAGTTGGATTTCTACGCCTTCCACCAATTTCTTACCGCCCACCAGCGCCAGCCAGTGCTGCGGGCCGGACTGCTCCAGCAGCAGCAGTTCAACCTGTCCACCGCTGGCTTTGCGCCCATACAAGCGGGCCGGGATAACGCGGCTGTTATTGGCTACCAGGATGTCCCCAGGGCGCAAAAAAGTGACAATATCGGTGAAAGCGTAATGGGCGATGGTCCCTGTGTGGCGGTGCAGCACCAGCAGGCGGCTGGCGTCGCGTTGGCTTAACGGCTCCTGAGCAATGGAAGATGCCGGCAGATCATAATCAAACTCAGCAGTTCTCATAAGAAAGACGTTGTTTTAGCGGCGAAAGATGCGGATGACAATATTGAGCAGAATGGAGCCAAGCAGACTGATCAGCAGCATGGTGGCCAGCGGGAAATAGAAGCGAAAATTCTCGCGTTCAATGCGAAAATCTCCAGGCAGGTTGCCCAGCCAGGGTAAGTAACGCGCTGTCAGCAAAATCAGCGCCCCGGAAAAGGTGATCACCAGCCCAATAATGATAAGGAGTTTGCCAAAGTCGGTCATGAGTTTTACCAGTTGTCCACCGCCGCGGCATTGACGCAGCGGTTATAACAGTTTGGGCTGGAGCACATCATCATCCCCCCCCTTTTTCCTGTCAGGAGCGGGGGAGATGCTCAAGTGAGCATAGGCGTGGGGCGTGGCCGCCCGTCCGCGCGGCGTGCGCTCCAGGAAACCAAGCTGCAGCAGATAGGGTTCCACTACATCCATAATCGTGTCGGACTCTTCACTAATGGAGGCGGCAATAGTTTCCAACCCCACCGGGCCGCCGCCGAACTTTTCTGCTATCGAACGCAATACACGCCGATCCAGATCATCCAACCCTAATTCGTCTATTTCCAGTAAGGCCAGCGCCTCATCGGCGGCGGCTTTGGTGACACGCCCATCGGTACGAACTTGCGCATAGTCACGAACACGCCGCAGCAGACGCAGCGCCACACGAGGCGTGCCGCGGGCCCGGCGGGCGATTTCCGTTGCTCCTTCCGGCTCAATGGGCACTTCCAGCACGCGTGCGCCGCGCAGCACAATCGTTTCCAGCGCCGCCTGATCATAAAAATCCATGCGGTACACGGCCCCGAAGCGGGCGCGCAGCGGCGACGTAATTAATGCCAGGCGAGTGGTGGCCCCAATGACGGTGAAGTGGGGCAGTTTCAAGCGTACGTTCTTGGCGCCAGGCCCTTTGCCCACGATGATGTCCAGCACGAAATCCTCCATAGCCGGGTAAAGGATTTCTTCTACAGCCCGGCTGAGGCGATGGATTTCGTCAATAAAAAGAATGTCGCCGGCGCGCAAATTCGTCAAAATAGCGGCCAGGTCGCCGGCCCGCTCGATGGCTGGCCCGGCGGTGGTACGGATGTTGACGTTCATTTCCTGGGCGATGATGTGAGCCAGGGTGGTCTTGCCCAGACCAGGCGGCCCATGAAATAAGACGTGGTCAACGGGTTCCTGGCGGGATTTAGCCGCTTCCAGCAAGATAGTGAGATTGGCTTTCAGCTTCTCCTGTCCCGTAAACTGGCTGAGCTGCTGTGGCCGGATCAGGCCATCCAGGTTCTGGTCTTCTTCCCGTTTTTGCCCACTTATCGCGCGATCGGGGAGGCGTTTTTCACTCATGGGCCTGATTATACGTGATGCGGGCGGGATTGCGTACCAGATTACCAAAGTTCAACCTGGCGCTACCCGCCACCACATCAGGGAAGAATGGCAGGTGGGTGGGCAACCCGCCAGTCCTGTTGGCAACCTGACCTGCGGGCCATTTTCCGGAGAGTCTGCCAGACATTTGTCATCGCTCGCCGGCCATCTGGAATGCTTATTGAACATTTCGTGGCAGTGGCTGTACAATGGGCAAGAAGCTTTGGCTTTGGGTGGCCTGCGGCCCGTATGCGCCACAAGTTACCCTTAAGCACGGGCGTCAGCCCGCCGTCGGCGCTGGCGCCTGCCACGATTCAGCGAGGAAATAACAACCAATGGTTTATGAATCGAAGCACCCCCTGATTAAACACAAGCTCACGCTGCTGCGGGACGTCAATACGGAGCCAAAGAAATTCCGCGAGTTGGTGCGGGAGATTGCCATGATGTTGTGCTATGAGGCCACCCAAGACCTGTCCACGACGCCCCGAGAAGTGACCACGCCCATGGGCCAGGCAGACGGAGTGACCTTGACGGAGAAAATCGGGTTGGTTCCCATTTTGCGGGCAGGATTGGGCATGGTTAACGGCATCTGGGAGTTGATGCCGTCGGCGGAAGTGTGGCACATTGGACTATATCGGGACGAGGAAACATTGCAGCCGGTATCGTACTACAACAAGCTGCCCACTTTGCCTACGGTGCAGGTATGTCTGGTGTTGGACCCCATGTTGGCGACAGGAGGATCCGCCATTGCTACGGTGAATATTTTGAAAAAGTGGGGCGCCCGGCGAATTAAGTTTCTAGGAATTTTGGCCGCGCCGGAAGGCATAGAAGCGCTGCAAACGGCGCACCCGGACGTGGCCATTTACGTAGCGCAAATTGACTCTCACCTGAACGCCATTGGTTACATTGTGCCTGGTTTGGGTGACGCTGGGGACCGCCAGTTTGGCACGGGCTGATGGGGGAAGGGAGAAGGTAGAAGGAAGAGGGAAGAAGGTAGAAGGAAGAAGGTAGAAAGTAGCAGGGTGGATTGGGTTGATGTCACCTTATTGGCTTGTTTTTCTAACTGCGCTGACTCTATCGCTGCTGTTGACGCCGGCGGCGCGCTGGCTTTCATTTCGCTGGGGGGTAGTGGCTGTGCCTGGTGGGCGGCGAAAACATGCGCAGGTGATGCCTAAACTTGGCGGCCTACCGCTGGCCCTTTCCTTTGCAGCCGCTGCCGGTCTGGCCTGGCGTTTAATGCCGCCGGCGGGACAGGATGCGGTGCGGTTGCAAGGGGTGTTGTTGGGAGGGCTGGTGATGTTTGGCGGCGGCCTGCTGGATGACCGTCTGGACTTTTCCCCCCGCGTTAACTTCCTCATCCAGTTTGTAGGGGCGACCATAGCCATGGCCCACATTATCTTCATTGAGGTGTTTACGAATCCTCTCAATGGCGAACTGGTGTGGATCAGGCCGCGTGTGTTAGCCCTGGTCTTCACTTTGTTCTGGGTTTTGGGCATGATTAACACTGTCAATTTTCTGGATGGATTAGATGGTCTGGCGGCGGGCGTGGGTACGATTGCCGCGCTGCTGTTTGCCTGGCATAGTTACAACCTGGAACAGACGACGGTGGCGTTGTTTCCGCTGGCCCTGGCCGGGGCGCTGTTGGGTTTCTTGCCCTTTAATTTTGCCCCCGCCCGCATTTTTCTGGGTTCGGCTGGCGCTTACTTTCTGGGCTATCAGTTGGCGACGTTGTCCATCCTGGCCCCGGCCAAGATCGCCACGGCATTATTGGTAATGGCTGTGCCGATTTTGGACGTGGGTTGGCAAATTTTTAGCCGTCTGCGGCGAGGGCGCAGTCCGTTTCAGGGGGACAGGGGGCATTTGCACTACCGACTGGCAGATGCCGGCATTTCCACCCGCCACATTGTCCTCAGTTACTACACCGTCAGTCTCGTTTTTGGCCTGGTCGCCATTTTCGGCACAGGGAAAACGAAATTGATCTTGCTGACCTTGCTGACCCTGGCGGGATTGGGCTTCTTTTTCTGGTTGACTCGCTCCCGGCAGTTCTGGAAGCGTGTGAGCGAGCTGCCGGCTGAAATTGAACAGGTCTCCGTGGGCGAAGCGCACCGCGATGAATGAAAATAATCAC
>CAZDSN010000045.1:0-13266 GCA_964507675.1 uncultured Ardenticatenaceae bacterium
GAACCTGATGGATACATTTCTGGTGCATATCTTGCCGGCATTAGCCTTACCGGTCGGTTTGTTCCTGATCAAGCAGTTTATTGACGGCATCCCCGATGAAGTGGTAGAAGCGGCGCAGATTGACGGCGCGTCGGACGTGGCAATCTACTGGCAGATTATTTTGCCCATGATCAAGCCGGCCATTGCCACGATTGCCATTTTGACCTTTCAAGCCACCTGGAATAACGCCGAAGTCTCCACGCTGTACGTCAACAGTGAAAGCCTCAAGTCTTTTGCCTTCTACCTGACGACGCTAACCTCAACGACCGCCGGCGCCAACGCCGTAGCGGGGCAAGGCATGGCGGCGGCGGCGACATTGATTATGTTCCTGCCCAATCTGCTCATCTTCATCTTCCTGCAAAGCCAGGTGATGAGCACTATGTCCCACTCAGGTCTTAAATAATGAAAAGGCTCATACTCTTCACCCTCCTGACAGCCGTATTTGTTCTGACCAGCGCGCCGGCGCAGGCAGACTCGCCCTATACGACCTGGGCGGCGGGCCCGCGCGGGAACCTGGTGATGACGCAGGATGCCTACACGCCCGCTGCCGAGATTGAACTGCCCATATCGGGCGCTGAGGATATGTTTATTACGGCGGATGGGGTCATTTATATTGCGGACACGGGCAATGGACGTATTGTGAAGCTGGACAATTTTGAGATTGCGGCCACTTATGGCGAAGGCGCGCTGCAAGGGCCAACCGGGCTATTTGTGGATGAAGACGGGATCATGTACGTGGCGGACGCCAGGCAAGAAATGATTTTCATCCTGGCTCCCGACGGCAATGTGATCAACCAGTTTGGGCGTCCCACTGAACCCCTGTTCGGCAAAAACCGGGAGTTCTTGCCACGCAAAATTGCTGTAGATAAACGCCAGAACCTGTACATCATCAGCGAGGGTTCGGTCAACGGCGTGGTGCAGATGAACACGAATGGCAACTTCATTGGCTATTTTGGGGCTAATTCAGCCACGATGTCGCTGAAGATGATTAT
This sequence comes from uncultured Ardenticatenaceae bacterium, assembly GCA_964507675.1. Lineage (GTDB taxonomy): Bacteria > Chloroflexota > Anaerolineae > Promineifilales > Promineifilaceae > JAGVTM01. Next base: position 1,032 of record CAZDSN010000045.1, read on the forward strand.
GCAGCGGCTGTTTCTCACCGAAGAGCAGCTAGACCAGTTCATCAAGAACGAAGCGGCTTCGCCTTCCAACATTGCCATTGACCACCAATCGCTGGTGTTTACGGTTACTGCCGGCACTGACCAGACCAAAACCATCCGGCGCTTCACCGTCTCTGGCAAGAACATCTACCCGGACACGTATGGTTCTAGCTCCTTCCGCGATATAGATGTCAGCGAAAATGGCCTGGTCCTGGCGGTGGATGCCGAGGGGGCCATTGTCGAATATGACCTGAACGGCTCCATGCTATTTCTGTTTTTCGCCCACGATTACGGCGACCAACGGCTGGGCACACTGCGGGATCCCACCGCCATTGCCCGCCACGGCGAAAACATCTACGTGCTAGACAAAGACAAGAACGCCATTGTGGTCTACCAAACGACTGCTTTTGCCAGAGAAGTGCATGACGGCATCCGTCTGTATATTGATGGCTACTACCGTGAAGCCATGCCCTACTTTGAAGATGTGCTCAACTACAATGGCTCTTTCATCATGTCGTACCAGGCCATTGCCGACGCCTATTTCAAGGCAGGCGATTACCCCAACGCCCTGACCGCGTACAGATACGCCGAAGACCGCGAAGGCTATTCACAGGCGTTTTGGGAACTGCGCAACGTTGTTTTGCAGCGCTATTTGACCCAGGCCATCCTGGGGCTGCTGGGTTTCTCGCTGGTAATGCAGGTCGTTGGTCGCTTCGACCGCCGCTACCACTGGTTTCAGCCGGTGCGACAATGGTTCAAAGATTTGCGGAACATCAAACTGGTGGATGATTTTGTCTTCATGTTCCGCTTTATCAAACAACCAGCCGACAGCTTCTACTACATCAAGAAAGATCGCCGCGGCAGCCTGCGCTTTGCGCTGCTGCTCTATGCGGCAGTCGTCGTCATCCGCGTCTTGTCGCTTTATGTCACCGCTTTTCCCTTCAGCCCCTATGCCGCGGCATCAGATATCAGGGTGGAAAACGAGATAGTCATCACCGTTTTGTTGATCTTCTTGTGGAACGCCGCCAACTATCTTGTCTCCACCATCAGCGATGGCGAGGGCCGCGTGCGCCACGTAGTCATTGGCACCGCCTACTGCCTGTTTCCTTACATCCTGATCGCCTTACCCGTCGCTCTCCTCTCCAACATATTAACCCTCAACGAGATTTTCCTGCATACATTCACCCTCAACCTGATGTGGGCCTGGATAGGGATCATGCTCGTTATCATGGTGAAGGAAATTCACAACTACTCCTTCTCCGAAACGGTCAAAAACGTTCTGACCACCTTATTCACGATGGCTTTGTTTGTTTTGACCGGGTACATCCTGTACGTCCTGTTTAATCAACTGTTTGACTTTGTCTCCGCCATCGCACAGGAGTTGAGATTACGTGGCTAAATGGCGCACAATCCACCGTATCCTATTCATGGGGCTGTTCTTGGGTTTGGGGACTGCCATGGCGCATCTGTCTGCATATGCTGGCGCGTTGGCTGCGCCCGTTACGGCGACCCCGTCACACAGGCTGCTGGCGCAGAACGTGGCGGATGCTTTCACCCTGGCAGCGGAGAATGATAACTTTCAGTTATACGCGGATCCCGCCACGTTAGCCTTCAAAGTGGTGGATAAGCGCAGCGGCTACGTCTGGCATTCCAATCTGGATGAAGTCAGCGAAGACGATGATCTCAACCGGACGTGGACCGCCTTTGCCCGCAGCGGGATCAGTATTGACTATATGGACGAAAGAGCCACCGACGAACGCGCCTCCATTACCAACAGCGAACCCGTTATTGACTTTAGAATCCTTGACCAGGGATTTGAGGCAGCAGTCACGTTTGTCGAACCCTCCATCACCATCGTGGTCATGGTGCAATTAGAACCCCAGGGTGTGCGCGTAGAAGTGCCATTTGCGTCCATCCAGGAAGCTGACCCGGCGTATAAACTGGGTTTGCTGCACCTTTACCCTTTCCTGGGGGCCACCAAAGAAGACAGTGCGCCCGGCTACATGTTTATTCCAGATGGATCAGGCACGCTCATTCACTTCGCCGCCACCACCACCGCCAAAAACATGTTTTACGGACGGTATTATGGGACCGATCTGGGCATGATCAGCACCCTGCCCCTTGACCTGAGCATCAACCGCCCCTACAGGATTTCCATCCCGGTGGTGGGGATGGCGCATGGCGAACAACAACACGCCTATATTTCTGTCATCGAAAAGGGCGCGTCTTACGCCGAAATCCAGGCCCATCCGGCAGGCGTCATCACCAGATTCAACTTCCTGTACAACGCCTTCCTTTATAACCAGAGCTACTTTCAAGCCACCAACCGCTCTGGCGCTGGCGTCACCACGTTGCAGCCACAAACCAATACGTTTGACGTGGTGGTTCATTATCGCTTTTTGAGCGGCGAGGAAGGCGATTACGTGGGAATGGCGCGCAGCTACCAGGAATATCTGCTTGAGAAGGGACTGCTACGCGAAGTCGTCAGCCCGGATAGCAACATTGGCATCAGGCTTGAATTCCTGGGCAGCGAAAAGGAAAAGATTCTGTTCTGGTATCGCTCTATTCCCATGACGACCATTGCCCAAATGAGCGATATACTCAGCCAGCTTGATATACAGAACCCAGACGTTGTCTATTATGGATGGCAACCACGCGGCGCTTCCACCATGCCGCCGAGAACGCTGAAACTGGATCGTTCATTGGGAGATAAAGAGGAGCTGGCGGCATTCGTCGAGGAAGTAGCGGCGGCAAATGGGCGTTTTTACCTCTACCTGGACCCACAGGCAGCCCTGCGGGATGAAGGCGGTTATTCCAGCCGCCGCGACCTGGCGATGTCCATCACCAATGCCAATCTGTTGGGTTATAACCGCAACAAAGTGAATTACTATCTCAACCTGGAGGCCCTGAGCGACCGGTACGTGGCGCTCAGTCAGGATATTTTTGGCGAAACGCCGGCAGGTCTGGCGCTGGATGGCATTGGTTCAACCCTTTACAGCGATTTCAAAGACAACCACTTTCTAAACCGGGAAGAGGCTATACAGCAGTATCAGGCATTAGTGGCGGAAGACGGCGGCGACACCGCTTTTTATGCGCCCAACGATTACCTGTTTGGGGCCATGCAAGCCTACTATGACATTCCGCTCAGCAACAGCGGTTACCTGTATACCACAGAAGTTATACCGTTTCTGCAAATTGTGCTGGCCGGGTACGTGCCGTATTACGGCGGGGCCTTGAACTTCTCCTCCAACATACAGGCGGACCTGCTGCGGCACGTTGATTTTGGCGCCTATCCCTCCTATTTCCTGACGCAGGAAGTGACAGCCAAAATTCTAAATACCAGCTCCGACTGGATTTATACGTCCTCCTATGGTCAATGGGGAGAGGAAATAGAACGCACCTACCAATGGTTAAACAACCTGTTGGGGCCGGTGAGGGGAGAGCGGATTGTGGCGCGGCAGACGCTGGCTGAAGGCGTCATGTCCACCACCTACAGCAATGGGCAGCAGATCATTGTCAATTACAGCAACAGGCCATTCGCTGACGGCGATCTGACTGTCGGCGCGCAAGATGCCATTATCAGGGAGGTAGTACCGTGAATGCAGTCCGCCCCCCCCGTCGCCGAGAGATGAAACACAGAACCAGGGAAGCCCTGTCCGGCTATCTGTTCGTCCTGCTCTGGCTGATCGGCTTCGCCATTTTTACCGTCGTGCCGCTGGGACAGACGTTGTTTTACAGCCTGAACCAGGTCACCGTTTCGGCGACAGGCATTAACCTTGAGTTTGTGCAGTGGCAGAATTACACCAGGGCATTCCTGACAGACCCCACCTTTGTGGGCTTGTTAATCGAATATACGATAGAGACGCTGGTCTCTGTGCCCATCATTCTGATCTTTTCCATGATCATTGCCCTGTTTCTCAATCTGAAATTCAGATTCAAGGGCATCTTCCGCACGGTCTTCTTCTTACCGGTGGTGATCACCAGCGGGCCAGTTATTCAAGAACTGGTGGCGCAAGGGGCCACTTCGGTGCCGGGGCTGACGCTCTCAGGAACGCTGCTGGAGTTCATCGCGGGGCTGCCCCGTTATGTGCGCAATCCAGTTGAATATTTGTTGACCTCTTTCATCTTGATTTTATGGTTCTCCGGTGTGCAAATTCTGATTTACCTGTCCAGTTTGCAGAAGATTGATCAAAGCATCTATGAAGCGGCAGCCATTGATGGCGCTTCTGCCTGGGAGTCTTTCTGGAAGATCACCCTGCCCTCACTCTCCACGACAACCCTTATCGTGGCTGTATACACCATCATTACCCTGTCTCACTTCTCGGAGAACAAGGTCATCAAATACATTTACAGCCAGACGTATGCGGTGGGCGGGGGCATCGGGTATTCCAGCGCAATGTCGTTTTTGTATTTTTTTGTGCTTATTTTGCTTCTGGCAGTTGTCTATCTGCTCATGAACTACCGGGCAAAGAGACAATACGGATAAGGAGCCTTCACCGCGTATGAACCGATTTAAGCATTTTAACTTGAAGAGTTTTTTGTTTGGCAACCGCACCAGATATGGCGTGGTATTCAACGTCATACTGTACGTGTTGTTGATCGCCATTGGCTTTGTCTATCTGTACCCGCTGTTATTCATGTTTGTCAGCAGCATGAAAAGCCCGGCTGACCTGCTGAATCCCATGGTGCAGTGGATTCCCACCGAGTTCTATACGGGGAACTATGTCAAAGCTTACCGGGTGTTGGATTACCCCAACACGCTGGCTTCCTCGGTCATGATCAGCGTTATCCCTTCGGTCATTCAGACTATCGTCTGTTCACTGGTGGGGTATGGGCTGGCGCGCTACCGGTTCCGCGGCAAGAGCATCATTTTCATTCTCATTCTGGCTACTTTTATCATTCCCGCGCAAAACACGGTTATCCCGCAGATGCTGACGTACCGGCGTTTTGGCTTGCTGGGCAATATCTACTCGCTGATTTTGCCGGCATTTGTGGGGCAGGGATATAGAAGCGCCATTTTCATCCTGATTTTTTACCAGACCTTCCTATCGCTACCCAAAGTTCTGGAAGAGGCGGCGCGGCTGGATGGCGCTTCGGATCTGACGATATTTTTGCGCATTGCCCTGCCGGCAGCGATTCCCTCCTATATTATTTCCATCATTTTCTCGACCGTCTGGTATTGGAATGAGACCTACCTGACCGTTATCTTCCTGGAAGGGGGCATCCAATCCCTGCCCATGCAGTTATCCAAGTTCGTACAAGCCTACGAGAACCTGTATCCGCCAGGGACGGTGAATATTTTTGACCGTCTCAACGAGGCGGTCAAATTAAGCGGCACCTTCCTGAACATCCTGCCCTTGCTGGTCATGTACTTTTTGCTGCAAAAATGGTTTGTGGAATCCATTGAAAGGACAGGCGTGACCGGTGAATAAATTAGCCGCTGTACTGCTGGCAGGCTTGCTGCTTTTCCTTGCCGCCTGCGCTGCGCCAGCGCAGCAGACGCCCGAAGCAGCGGCAACCGCCGTTATCACGGAGGTCGCCGCGCCCGCGGAAGTGGGCGCGCCCACGGCAAACCCGACGCCCACGCCAACTCCTGTTAGCATTGATGAAGTGATTGCTTACGAGATGCAGGCGTCTTTTGATTTCTTTTGGGAGCAGGCGAATAGGGATGCCGGCAGCGCCGGGTTTGGACTGATTCGGGATCGGTTTCCGGGATCAGAAGGGATTGCCAGTACAGCCGTGGTTGGGTTTGGCCTGACAGCTTATCCTATTGGGGTGGAAAAAGGGTACATCTCCTATCAGGAAGGCTTTGACAGAGCCAATGGCACACTGGACACCCTGCTGGCGCTAGAACGGGTTGAAGGTTTCTATTACCATTTTGTAGACATGGAAACGGGAAAACGAGCCTGGGAGAGTGAAGTTTCCAGTATTGACACCGCCATCCTGTTAATGGGCGTGCTTTCGGCTGGGGAGTATTTTGGCGGCGAAGTGCAAAACAAAGCGCAACAGATCTATGATGGCGTGAACTGGCCCTGGTTCGTGGATGAATCGCGCGACATGTTCTACATGGCTTACCGTCCTGAAGAACAGTTTGGCGGTCATTGGGACTTTTACGCGGAGCAATTGATGTTGTACGTTTTGGCTGCCGGCTCGGATACCTATCCCGTGGACGCCACCACCTATTACGGCTTTACGCGGCATTATGCCCGCTTCGGCAACGGGGAGCCGTTTATTCATTCCTGGTTTGGTTCTATTTTCACCTATCAATACAGCCACGCCTGGATAGATTTTCGAGAGTACACCGACAAGGAAGGGGTAAACTGGTTCGACAATTCCGTGCAGGCATCCCTGGCGCAGGTTAATTTTGCCATAGCCATGGACGACAAATATGAAACGCTGGGCGAGAATGCCTGGGGGCTGAGCGCCGCCGATGGCCCCAATGGGTATAACGGACTCTATGGCGCGCCCCCGTCTGGTTTTGACAACCGCGCCCATGTAGTGGACGACACCATTCCGCCTTATGGAGCCATTGGCTCCATCATCTTCACGCCCCAGGCAGCCGAAAAGGCTATGCTGAACTATTATGCCATTGAGCCGTTAAAAGGGGAGTATGGCTTCCTGGCCGCCTACAATTTCAGCGAAGCGTGGTACGCCAGCGACGTTATTGGCATTGACAAAGGGATCACCTTGCTCATGCTGGCAAACCATGAGAATGATCTGGTTCATCGAATCGTGATGCAAAACGATCAGATATTAAATGGGCTAGAGCGTTTGCAGTTAACGAAAAGTGAATAAGCAGGTAGTTGTATGACAACCATCAAAGATGTGGCCAGGCTTGCCAGGGTCAGCATCACTTCGGCTTCGTATGCGTTAAATAACACAGGCACGATCAGTGAAGAGACGCGCAAGCGGGTGCTGGAAGCCGCTGAGAAGCTCAATTATCACCCCAATGCGTTTGCCCGAAATCTCAAAAAACGAAAGACAAGCACGATTGGCGTCTTTATTACCCGCTTTGGCGGGTCGTTTTATGAAGAAATTCTGGAAGGCATTCACGACGCGGTACTAAAAACGGATTATGAACTGATCGTGTGCCCTGAAAGCCGCACTATGTCCAAACTGCTCACGCAGCGGCAGGTGGATGGGGCCATTGTGTTTGATTCCAAAACAAGAAGCGACATTCTACTCAAACTTGCCTCCCAAAAATTCCCCATCGTTGTTTTGGATCGCTATTTAGAGTCAGATTATTTGCTCCCGTTGCTGCTGGACAACCGGCAGGGAACCACACAGGCTTTCTATCATCTGTATGCACAAGGCGCGCGGCGCATGGGCTTTGTCTCTGGCGCAGCGGATTCATTGGATAATCAAGAGCGAATGCGGGCATTTCTGGGCGAGGCGGAGAAAAACAATGTGACTGTGCAGCGCTATATCGGAAATTTTACCGAGCGGTCTGGATATGACGCAGCTAACTTGATTATTAAAAGCCATGATTTGCCAGAGGCTGTTTTTTGCGCCAACGATCAGATGGCGATTGGCTTTATTAGAGCCCTGAAGGAACACCAGTTAGGGGTCCCAGATGATGTGGCTATTGTCGGCTTCGACGACATCCAGATCGCCCGCTACATGCAGCCCACACTGTCCACCATTGGGGCGTCGCGGTTTTCATGGGGCGCTGCCGCTGCCACACAACTCATTGATTTTTTGGAGAGCAAGCGCTTATTTCAACTGTATCGCATCCCCACGCGATTGATTCCGCGTGAATCCTCCACCAGGAACCATCAGGTTGTGCCGGCAACGTAGCCAGGTTTTGCCGGCATTCCCCCAAAAAGAACGTGTATGGAAACATCAGCCATCTTGCAGAACGAGTTAAAAGGCTCCGTTGACTTTTTCCTTAACTTCACCAATTTAAAACCCGGCAGTCAGGGGTTTGGCTTAACCGTTGACTCTACCAAAAACCAGGAAGTGGCTTCTATCGCCTCCGTCGGATTTGCCCTGACTGCCTGGGTGATTGCGGCTGAACGGGGATACATTACGCATCAAAGAGCCATACACATAACCGCCCAGAGTTTGCGCACATTGTGGCAAAACGTCGCCCATCATCGCGGCTTTTTTGCCCATTTCCTGCACATGGAAAGCGGCGCCCGAGTCAAGAAGTGCGAATTTTCTACCATTGACACTGCGCTGTGTCTGAACGGCGTGATTACGGTGGCGGCTTACTTTCAGAATGCGGAAATTAGCGAACTGGCGCAGCAGTTGTTGGAACGGGTGGACTGGAATTTCATCGTTTTTGAAAAAGGCGACAAAACCCTTTTCCGCATGGCTTATAACCCCGATAAGGGCGGCGATTATGTCACGGGTGAACCTGGCTTTATTTATCAGTGGGATATGGCTGCCGAGCAAAAAATGATGTATCTACAGGCAGCGCCCTATGTTGCCCCAGCGGTGGCTCGCCGGCTGTATCAAGGCTTTTCCCGCGACCAGGGGGATTACAATGGGCAAAAGATCATCATCAACCCTGGTGGAAACCTGTTCGCTTATCAGTTCGGCGAAGCCTGGCTGGATACCGCCCGTTATCTCGATCCCGATGGCGTGGATTGGTTTCACAATACGCGGCTGGCAACCCTGGCTAATCACAGTTTTTGTCTGGAGAATGCATCCCATTTTAAGACATATCATGACAACAGTTGGGGCATAAGCTGCGGCGACAGCCCCTGGGGCTACGATGTGTCGGGCAGCACGCCGAGTCTACACCCGCCCAAACCCAACGGAACCGTGTCTATTTATGGCGCGTTGGCTTCCCTGCCCTTCACGCCGGAACTGACCCTGGACATGGCCCACTACCTCTATCACTACCACCCCCGCACCTGGGGATCGTATGGCTTTTTTGACTCGTATAACCTGGACGTCTCGCCGCCCTGGTACAGCCATTCGCTCTACGGCATTGACAAAGGGTGTTCCATGATCATGATAGAAAATTATTTCAGCCGGCTGATCTGGCAGACGTATACGCACTCTCCTTTCATTCAAAAATCGCTGGCTATTTTAGGCTTCACCCCCCGAAACGGAGCAGGTCATGAATAAGTTTTATGTGCAAGATGGGCAGTTCTGGCTTAATGACCGCCCGCAGTTGATTCAGGCGGGGGAATTTCATTATTTCCGCACCCCGGCGGATCAATGGCCTCACCGGTTGGGGCTGCTGCAGCAGGCTGGCTTCAACGCCGTAGCAGCGTATATGCCCTGGTTATGGCATCAATTAGAAGAGGGCGTTTCCGATTTCGACGGTCACACGCACCCCATGCGCGACCTGGGCGGTTTCCTGGATCTGGCTGCCGGCATGGGTCTGTGGATTATTGCTCGCCCCGGTCCCTACATCATGGCGGAAACCATCAACGAGGGCGTGCCTCCCTGGGTGTTCCACAACTATCCGCAAGTCGCCTTTCTCAGCCAGGACGGAAAAACGCAAAATATCGCCAGCTATCTGCACCCGCATTTTCTGGCTTGCGTCCAGAAGTGGTACCAGGCTATTTTCCGCGTGCTGACGCCGCGCCAGGTTACCCAGGGCGGCAAGATCATCATGATTCAGTTGGATAACGAGATGGGCATGCCCCACTGGGTGAGAAACATCCTGGACGTCAATCCGGACACCATTGCCCGGTTTGGCGATTATTTGCGCCGCAGCTATGGGGAACGACTTTCCCAGCGATACCCAACTGAAAACCTGACAGAATTCTTAAGAGAAGGCATCTTGCATCCGGCTGAGCCTTATGCCGGCAGCATCGTCGCCGATTACCGCCGCTTTTACCGTGAATATCTACACGACTATGCCGCGTTTTTATGGACAGAGGCGCAGGCAAACGGCATGGACGTCTTGCCCATCGTCAACATTCACGGCTTCATGAATGGCGGCAAGACCTTCCCCATTGGACTGTCCCAGTTAATCAAGGTCATGGAAATGGAGAACATGCTCAGCGCCACGGACGTTTATCCCCTGGCCATCGGCGAAGGAAATTACCACCAGCTATTGCTGGTCAACGAAGCCACGAAGGCGCTGCACAATCCCGCGCAGGCGCTGTTTTCCGTCGAGTTCCAGGCAGGCGGCAACAATGATCACAGCAATGGTCAGACCTCATTTTACGATTTACACACCCGCCTGTGCCTCTCTACGGGCATGAGAGCCGTCAACCACTACCTCTTTTTCGATGGCGAAAACGATCCAGCGCTGAGTCCGGTCAAGCGGCACGATTGGGGACACCCTGTGCGCAAAGACGGCACGCTGCGCCAGCATTACCACCGCTATCCGCGGCTGTCGCAAACCCTGCGCGCTTATGGCGAGGCGCTTATTCTGGCGCGACCACAGACTGTTACCGCTATTGGTTTCTTACTGGACAACTTTATGACCGAAGTCAATACACCCTTCACCCAGGAGGCAACCAACATTATTACCCATCAGCGGGAAGTCATTCTATGCGACTTTATTGCCAGGGGTCTGGCGCTGACGCACCGCCCCTTCGCCATGTTGGAACTCGCCCGCGCGCGGCTGGGCGTGGCGCAAACGCCGCACTGTTGGGTAATGATGGAGCGGCAATGTCCGGCTGAGGTACAGCAAAAACTGATAGATTATGTCAATCAAGGCGGCAGGCTGATTGTCGCCGGGCGTATGTGCGTGGAAGATTTCAACCACGTACCCTGTACCCGGCTGCAGGATGCTGTGGGTATCCAGGAGATTCACAGCGACCCACCCTTTGTAGGCAGCCGCATCAGCGTATTTCAGTATGAGGATGTGCCCGTTTCGTTTCTGGAGTCCTATACCGGCAACTTTGACGAAGTTTTCGCCACGCGCGCGAATGGCGAAGCAGTGGGATTCATCAAGACGCTGGGCAAAGGCAAAATCATCTGGCTGGGCGCAGCCTTGCCGGCTAACACGCTGGGTGACTTAGACATTGTGCGCCAGATGGCTCGCAAAATGGAGTGCCCGCCGCTATTCAAGCTGAGCGCCTGGGCCGATGTCCGCCTCAGCCGCGGCGCCAGGGGCAGTTTCTTGTACATCAACAACTACCAGGACGACCCGGTAACCACCATGATTGCCTGCAAGAATGAAACATTGCTAGGGGGAACGGCTGAGCAACTGCCGGCACGCCGCGGCTTGATCCTCCCCCTCGACTGGCAGCTCAATGATCAGGTGACGATCCATTACACCACAGCGGAGATTGTAGAAATAACCGGGAACGACGCCACAATCCAGCTCAAAACAGACCCCGCTGCGTTTACGGCGGAATTAACCGTTTCTGGCTACCGGTGCGACGGGGCGACCCGTATCGCCACTAACGGCGACACAACCCGCATCCGGCTGCATGGGAAAGATGGCGCGATTCTGTTGAAAAGGGATTAAAGCTGTGGGGGCGCGTCGCACCGGAGATCTGATACATGCGTTTACTCTACATAGACATTGACAGCCTGCGTCTGGATCACCTGGGCTGCTACGGCTACTTGCGCAATACCACGCCCAACATAGACCAGTTAGCCAGGGATGGCATACGGTTTACCAACGTATTTGTCTCCGATGCGCCTTGCCTGCAGTCGCGCACCGCCTTGTGGAGCGGACGCACCGGCTTCCACACGGGGGTGGTCAACCATGGCGGCGCGGCGGCGCAGCCCTTCATGCAGGGGCCAGAGCGCGGGGATCGCGATAATGTATTCACGCGCACAGGCTGGATGCGGGCGCTGGCAGATCTGGGTATGAAAACCGCTACCGTCTCTCCCTTTGCCCAACGCCACGCTGCCTGGCATTGGTACGCCGGCTTCAACGAAATCTACAACACGGGCAAGTACGGGGACGAACTGGCTGATGACATTGTGCCCGTAGCTCTGGAATGGCTTGATCGAAATGGCGCCCAGGAAAAGTGGTTTCTGCACGTGAACTTGTGGGACCCGCACACGCCCTTCCGCACGCTCGTCTCTTTTGGCGATCCCTTTGCCGGGCAGCCCTTGCCTGATTGGCTTACGGAAGAAGTCTGGCAACGAGCCTGGGATGGGTTTGGCCCGCACAGCCCGCAAGAACCCAACTGGCTCTGGGGCCCGGTCGCCTCCCGCTTCCCACGCCAGCCGGATCTCATAGACTCTATGAATGCGGTGCGCCAGTGGGTAGACGGCTACGATACGGGCATCCGCTACGCCGATGCCTGGCTGGGCCAGATTATTGCCCGATTGCAAACGTTGGGCA
>CAZDSN010000046.1:0-4747 GCA_964507675.1 uncultured Ardenticatenaceae bacterium
AGAGCTTTGAAGTTACTATCGTCTCCGCCCTGATTTTAGGGCTGGTGCTGGGTGATGTCTCCCGCGGCGGTCTGGGGGATGGGCAGTACGATCTGCGTTTTGTCATCTTCCCCTTGATCTTGCGTGCCATTGGCGTAATCGCTTCCCTCATTGGCAACACCGTGGTGCGCACCAATGAGAACAAACGGGACGCCATGGCTGCCATGAATCGTGGCTTTTACCTGGCGGCAGCCGTGGGTACGGTAGGCTTTGCCCTGACCACCGTTTTCTACATGATTGATCCCGCCACGGGCGCGCCAGACTGGCGACCGTTTTTGGCGACGGTTGCCGGCATTGTCCTGGCCATCGCTCTGGACAAACTGACCGAATACTTCACCTCCACCCACTACAAACCTGTCCAGGAAGTTAGCCGTACCGCCCAAAGCGGCTCCGCTACCACTATCCTCTCCGGCCTGGCCCTGGGGATGGAATCCAGCGTCTGGGCCGTTGTGGTTATTGCCCTCTCCATCCTCACTTCGGTGTTGATTTATGGCGGCGAACCCGCCGCTACCCAATTCACGGCCATTCTCTACGGCGTTGCCCTCACCGGCATTGGCATGTTAACCCTGACCGGCAACACCATCTCCATGGACAGCTTCGGCCCCATTTCCGACAACGCCAACGGCATTGGCGAGATGGCTGGCCTGGAAAAGAAAGCCCGTCTGGTCATGGATGATCTGGACGCCGTAGGCAACACCACCAAAGCCGTTACCAAAGGTATCGCCATTGGCTCCGCCGTGATTGCTGCCGTGGCTCTCTTCGGCTCCTACCTGACCGATGTGGGCAAAGTGCAGGCGGCTCAAATCGCCGACGGCGTGGCTGGCGTGGTCCCCTTGAGCGGCATTAACGTGGCTGCTCCTCCCGTCTTCATTGGCTTGCTCATTGGTGGGGCGCTGCCTTTCCTCTTTTCTTCCCTTACTATCCGTGCCGTCGCCCGCGCTGCCGCCCAAATTGTGGGCGAAGTGCGCCGCCAGTTCCGTATCCCCGGTGTGATGGAAGGCAAAGTGCAGCCTGATTACGCTCGCGCCGTCTCCATTTCCACCACGGCGGCGCAAAAAGAACTCATCAGCCTGGGCCTGATTGCCGTAATCGTTCCCCTGGTGGTCGGTTTTGGCCTGGGCGTAGAAGCGCTGGGCGGCTTCTTGGCTGGTATCATCCTCTGCGGTCAACTCATGGCCGTATTCCAGGCCAACGCCGGCGGCGCCTGGGACAACGCCAAGAAATTCATTGAAGAAGGTAATCTGGGCGGCAAGAACTCCGAACCCCACAAAGCTGCCGTCGTTGGCGACACCGTGGGCGACCCCCTCAAAGACACCTCTGGCCCGGCTCTCAACCCGTTGATCAAAGTGATCAACCTGGTCTCCCTGATCATTGCCCCCATTGTCGTCGCCGTGCGTCTCCCCGGCGAGCCCATCGGTCTTGGTCTGGGTCTGGCCCTGGCCGCCATGCTGGCCGCTGTCGGTTGGGCTATCTGGAAGAGTAAAACAGAAGCCGCCTCGCTCATGGATCCTGGCCCGTCCGCCGTGCCCTCTGCCAAACCATCGGCAGGCGCATCGGCCGGCTCCATAAAGCAGTCGCAGCCCAGGTCAGAAAAGAACAAAACCAAAAAAGCGCCTAAAAATCGCCCCGACCAGCGCCGCCGATAACCTCACCTGTTGCACACTCTGTAGCGCAGGCTTCCAGCCTGCGGCGCAATCCCTGAATCAGCGCCAAAAGCGGGTATCAGCCCTGCCCCAGGCAGGGCTGATACTCCCATAGCGACCCTCCGCCACACCCATCGGGCGTGGAATCCATCAACTCAGGAGTCATAGAGATGTTTAGCGTGAGCAAAACACAGCATGTTCTGGCGGTTAATCATCTGGATGCTGCGGAGAGTTATTTCATAGATAAGTTAGGCTTTACCTTGCGCACTCGCATTGGCGGCTGGTCGTTCCTGAACCTTGATGACTTCTACCTTATGGTTGGCCACTGTGTAGGCGAAATGCCGGCAAAGGACACCAACAACCACGCCTATTTTGCCTATGTTAATTGCAAAGGCATTGATGAGCTATTCCAGGCGTATAAAGAACGCGGGGTTGAATTGATACAAACAATCGCCGATAAACCCTGGGGTATGAGAGAATTTGGCGTCGTCACGCCTGAAGGACACAGAATAATGTTCGGGCAAGAAATCAACCCATAGAGTAGATGCAACGCCCCCCTGGACAGAGAAACGATGGGTGAAGAATACAGAATTATTTACGTTGATAAGCCTGATGACGCCGTCTGGGAGGCCATTGGCGGCGGCATTAGCCGTTACAACAAACAGCAAGCCGGGGATGATAAGCCTCAGCGCCTATGCTTTGTGCTGCACGCGCCTGACGAAGCCATTGTTGGCGGCGCCATAGGCGTCCTGTATTGGGATTGGTTGTCCATTGACTTGATGTGGATAAAAGAAGAACTGCGCGGTCAGGGCTATGGGTATCGCCTGCTGACGCTGATTGAAAACGAAGCGCGACAGCGCGGCGCAAAGCATGCCCATTTAGACACATTTAGTTTTCAAGCGCCAGATTTCTACAAACGCCATGGCTATGAGGTGTTTGGCGAACTAACGGATTTTCCGCCCGGACACCAACGCTATTATCTGGTAAAGCATCTATAGCAAATGGACGGCGCTGGCAGAACGTCTGCCGGTCAGTCGTGGCTTCTGCCGCGCCGCAAAGTTAGCGACTGCTGAAAGCCCCGGCATCTGTTCGCTTTTTCCCCGCTGTTTGCGCTACAATAAGCAGAAAACCAGACCGTCGCCATGCCCTTTCTGACATTGCCTACGGCTACATTGTATTATGAACAACATGGCGCGCCTCACCACCCGCCCCTTCTGCTGTTGCATGGGGCCGCCCAAACGTTTCACACCGCCTGGTCGCGGCAGCTTTCCGAATTTGCCAGCCGCTACCACGTCATTGGCTTCGATTTGCGTGGGCATGGTCGCAGCGAAAACCGGCTTGACTGCCTGGATTTGCGCCAGATGGCTGCCGATGCCGCCGCCCTCCTGACCCATCTGGGTATCAACGCCGCCCACGTCTGTGGGCACAGCGGCGGCGCATCCGTCGCCCTTTACCTGGCAGTGCAGCAGCCACACCTGCTGCGCTCCCTCATTTTGATTAGCAGCAACTACGCCGCCGCTGTTGGACAGCTTGCCCGCCAACCCATGTGGGATGCCGCGGCCCTGGCCACAGCGGATCCCGCCCAATGGCAGCGGCTGGCGCAACTTCACCAGACCGATCCCGCCCGCCTGTTGGCCTGGTGGCAGGCGGAAGACGCCGTCCGCCCCGATTTCGACGTGGACACACTGCGCCGCATTCACCTGCCCACCTTTCTGATTACCGGTGACCGCGACCCCATGATTCCTTTAGAACATACCCTTTACTTCTACCACGCCTTGCCCCACGCCCGCCTGGCTATCCTCCCCGCCGCCGGTCACCACCTTCCCCAGCAGCGTCCTTCTGATCTCAACCACCTGGTGCTAACATTTCTTGCCGGACTGTCCCAGGACGAATCGTGATAAAGTTTCCTGCTTTTCTATCATTTGCTAAAATAGCACGGATGTTTTAGCTTTCAGGAGAGTTTCAATGATATGACAATAAGACCACAAAACTATCCGCGAATAAATGATGAAAACGATAGAGAAGATGGGTGTCTGGATATAACACAACTTGTCGAGCATACCCACACAATACCCCTTGACGAGTTGAAATACGCGATTTTATCTTCAATCGCCAAAGCAAATGCCAAATCTAGGCGTGAAAGTATCTTTGTTCCTGAACAGGCCACCGCAGATGGAATATCTGCCATCTATGAACAGGTTGGCAGGGACCTGTTCAAGTATTTTAAACAGTATTGTGGAGACCCTGCTTTTACCGCTCATCAACTAAATGGAAAACACTATCGCGACGTTGCTATCGAGCAATTTTTTCTACGGCACGTCCAAAAAGGGCGCATGAATTCCGGTTGGCGTTATCAATTCTTGCTCCTGGACTGTGCGATTCGCAGTGGGCGATTTAAGAGTGTATCCGATCTGGGGATGACAGAAGCGGATTTTAACGCCGTTATTGCATACAAGGAACCTGCACGAACGCCGTTGAGCCTTTATGTGTCTGTGAAGAACAGGAAAAATACGCTTGGCGGGCAGGACTGGCCTAAAGCGATACAGGCTTTGGAAACCATTGCCTTGAGCGACCGTAATCGAACAGGCGCATATTGTTGTGTTTTTGCTATTACCATGGATCGTGGGCAGCGTTATATCAAAACGAACCAAAGGTCTGGACAGCCGCACTCCTTTAATACCGAGGTGTGGCTTTCAGATTTTCTGTGGCCTTTTTTCGCCAACTACTCCTATGAAGAGATTATGTTAATTGTGTTAGATGTGTTGCTTGAGTCACAGGGTACTGAAATGCTGTCTACCCAAATAGAGGTCCCTGAAGAAATTTGGGAATCCTTTGGGCGCGCTTGTTTTGACACAGGTTTGCTTGACTCCGAAGGATTCTTCTACGGTCCACGCAAAATTGTGGCGTTTTTTTGCAGCTAAACGTAATGGGTAAGTTAATAATGATGATGCCATCCAGAGCAACAGTTGAACTTGAAGGGAATGCTCAATTTGCAGCAAAATGCACGCTTATTTGCGGCGACAGCCGGGACGAACTGAGACATTACCAGGGGCAGGTTGATCTGA
>CAZDSN010000046.1:4847-13131 GCA_964507675.1 uncultured Ardenticatenaceae bacterium
ATTTGCGGCGACAGCCGGGACGAACTGAGACATTACCAGGGGCAGGTTGATCTGATAGTAACATCACCTCCCTATGCCGATGCGCGTAAGCGACATTACGCCAGTATTCACCCCGACAAATATGTGGAGTGGTTTTTGACATTCCATGAATCATTTTTTGCTGCTTTGAAACCATCAGGTAGTCTCGTCATTAACATAAAAGACAGAGTGGTCAACGGCGCCCGCCATCGTTACGTCTGGCGTACTATAGAAGCATTGTGCGAAAGAGGGTGGTTCTCGATAGATGACTATATCTGGCACAAACCCAACCCCATGCCAGGATACTGGCCCGCGCGCTTAAGTGATGGGTGGGAATACTGTTTCCACCTGGCTAAACAGACTAAGCCCTACTTTTGCCACGATGCCGTGAAGAAACCGATTGGCGATTGGGCTGAATCCCGCTTAAGCAATCTAAGCGAAAATGATCTTAGCCGCCATAACTCCGCCAATGAAAGCGGGTTTGGTCGTGACTTGTCGCGATGGGTGGGAAAAAAAAAGGTTTTGCCTAGCAACGTCATAACAACTGCGGTAGTTGGAAAAAACAAGAACCACCCTGCAGTTTTTCCAGCAGATATTCCAGAGTTTTTCATCAAGTTGCTGTCACCTCCAGGGGGTTTGGTTGTTGATCCGTTTGCCGGCAGCGGCACAACCGCCATTGCCGCGCTAGCTTTAGGACGTAACTGTGTTTTAATTGATAACCAACCAGAATACTATCGTATTGCCTTGCAACGTCTGGTTGATGAGCAAAACATACACGTTGTAGAAGAAACAGCGGCGGAAACAGGCAGCAGAAACAACGGCAGTTTCAAAGTCGTAAACAAACCCTTGCAGCGACGATTGCTCGACAAAGATTCCTCCGAAGCCGAAAACAGTACCGCATAGGGTACCTGCCGGCATTGGCAGCTAACCCTTTGGCAATAAAGAGGCTACAGAATGACACCCGAAGAACAACTGGCCGAATTTGAAAACCGTATCGCCCACGGCGAAAAAATTGAACCGGGCGACTGGATGCCTGAAGAATATCGCCGCCAGCTCATCCGCATGATTTCCCAACACGCCCACAGCGAAGTTGTGGGCATGTTACCCGAAGGCAAATGGATTCCCCACGCCCCCAGCCTGCGCCGCAAACTCGTCCTCATCGCCAAAGTGCAGGATGAGGCCGGGCATGGCCAATACCTCTATCACGCTGCCGAGTCCTTAGGCGCCACCCGCGAAGAAATGCTGGATGCCCTGCTCACCGGGCATGCCAAATACTCCAGCGTCTTCAACTATCCTACCCTCACCTGGGCCGACGTGGGTATGATTGGCTGGCTCGTGGATGGCGCAGCTATCAAAAATCAAACTATGTTAGCTCAGGCTTCCTTCGGCCCCTATTCGCGGGCCATGGTGCGCATTTGCGCTGAGGAAACCTTCCACTTCAAGCAGGGCAAGGAAATGATCGTGAAATACGCGACCGGCACGCCCTATCAGCGGCAAATGGCCCAGGACGCGCTCAACCGCTGGTGGTGGCCTTCCCTGATGATGTTTGGCCCGCATGATTCCGATTCTCCCAACACGCCCATGCTGGTGCGTTGGGGCATCAAGACCAAAACCAACGACGAACTGCGCGAAGAGTTTGTCAACGAAATGGTTCCCGAATTTCACGCCATTGGCCTGGCCGTGCCCGATCCCGAACTGCGCTTTGACGAAGCCAGCGGGCGTTGGATTCATGGCCCGATTGATTGGGACGAATTTTGGCGCGTGGTGCGTGGTCATGGGCCGTGTAATGAAGAACGGCTGGCCGTGCGCCGCCAGGCGCACGAAGACGGGCAGTGGGTGCGTGAAGCCCTGGCCGCCTATGCCTGCCGGCAGCAGCCAGAGGAAGTGACCGCATGAGCGACACCCAATGGCCCCGTTATGAAGTCTTCAAGCAGGACACGCCGGGCAAGCCCCACCAGGCCGTTGGTTCCGTCCATGCCCCCGACCCCGAACTGGCCCTGCTAAACGCCCGCGACGTTTTTGTGCGCCGCCCCCGTTGCCACAGCCTGTGGGTAGCTCCCGCCGCCCAGATTTTGAGCCGTACCGCCCAGGAGTTGGCCGCCGGTCCAGAGTGGGAGCAAGAAGAAGCGCCCGTCGGTCAGCCCGCCCAGACTTACCACGTTTTCCGCAAGACCAGCCAGCGGCGTTCCATGACATTCGTGGAACACGTCGGTGACGTCGAAGCCACCACGCCTTTGCAAGCCTTGCGCCAGGCCGTCACCCTCTTCACCGATGAAGTGGCTTTCGTGTGGTGGATTGTGCCGGCAAATGCCACCCACCACAGCGACGACAACGACAGTGACAGCTTCTTTGCACCTGCCATAGACAAAACCTATCGCCACCAATCCGCCTACGGTCTGGTGGGACCGCAGCGCCGTGGCCGGCGGCAGACCGTAGACCCGGAGACCGCTGATGAATGAACCCTGGCAGCCCGCCCTGATTCACAAACTCACCGCCCTGGCCGATGACGAGCTCATCCTCTCCCATCGCGACGCCGAATGGACCGGCCACGCCCCCATCCTGGAAGAAGACATTGCCCTGGCCAACATCGCCCAGGACGAGTTAGGCCACGCCGCTGTTTATTACAGCCTGATTGGCGACCTGAACGGCTCGGACCCTGACGACATGGCCTTCTTCCGTAGCGCTGCCGACTTTCGCAACGTGCAGATGGTGGAACTGCCCAAAGGGGATTGGGCCTTTACCATGTTGCGCCAGTTCTTCTTCGACGCTTACGAGTACGCCCACCTGCTTGCCTTGCAAGACAGTACCTACCAGCCCCTGGCCGCTGCCGCTGCCCGAATTTGCCGCGAGGAAACCTACCATTTGCGCCACACACAAGTGTGGGTTGAGCGGCTGGGACTGGGGACAATTGAATCCCAAAAAAGAATGCAGGCCGCCTTAGAAATATTAATGCCATATGTGAACCAACTCTTCCAGCCCTTGCCCGATGAGGCGGCGCTGGTCAAGGCGCGCATTGTCCCCTTGCTGTCTGACGTCCGCCAGGATTGGGCCGGCATTGTCCTGCCCCACCTGGAAGCGTCTGGCCTGCGCATTCCGCAAACGCTAGGATCGCCCACCCGCTCCCGCCACGAGCATACGCCTTACCTGGACGAGCTACTGGCCGGCATGCAAATGGTCGCCCGCGCCGATCCGCAAGCGGAATGGTAGAGCAAAAGGGAGAAGGAAGAAGGAAGAAAGGTATTGAATATGAATGCGCCTGAAAAATGTATTACTGAGACCCGCGTTTGGGAAGCGTTGGCTGAAGTGAAGGACCCGGAAATTCCTGTCGTATCGCTGGTGGAGATGGGTATTGTGCGTCAGGTAACTATTGAGGGGGACGCCGTTACGGTCACAATGACGCCTACCTTCTCGGGCTGTCCCGCGCTGGAGGTCATGCAGCGGGACGTGCGTGAGGCGGTCGCTGCTTTAGGCGTCGCGGATGTCACGGTGAAGATGACCCTATCGCCTGCCTGGACCAGCGACTGGATCACGCTTGAAGGGCGGGCCAAGCTCAAGTCATTTGGCCTGACGCCGCCGCCACGGCACGAGGGGCGTATGGCCGTGACTTTCTTCGAGCCAGCCGTTTGCCCTTACTGCGATTCCCACAATACCACCTTGAAAAACAGCTTCGGCCCCACCTTGTGCCGTTCCATTCACTACTGCAACGATTGCCAGCAGCCATTTGAGCAGTTTAAACCGTTATAGCAGCGGTATATGGAATTAGCCTGCACCATCTTTTAAACCAGGTTACTATCCCCGTGTTGGAATCAGCCGCTTAACCTGCTATGGCGGATTTCTGAAGATCGTTGTAGTCAAAGTAGGAAACATTGCCCGTGAAGCAGAGTTTATTGGCGTTTATGGCGGGGTTGATTGATTATGCCGGCATCTTCCCTCCCGCCAACCTTCCCCTCAACGAAGCCATCGCTAACTATGCCGCCTACCTGCGGCATCCTGACCGCTGGATGCTCTCCCGCTTTATCCTGCCCGCTGCCCGGCTGGCGCAGTTGACCCCCGATAACCTGGACCTCTTCGACGCCGACCACCCACTGTCCCTGTCCTTGTTAGGCCGCGGCGGCGACGGCGGCGACGAATTTCTGCGCGGACTGCGCGCCGACCTGGAAGCGCTGGCTGCCTTTCACGCGCGCGGCTTGTCAAAGGTAACGTGCGATATGTACGAAGTGCGCCTACCGGCTGTAGATGACCTGCCTGGATTGCTGGCGGCAGCCCAATCGCTGCTCCAGGAAGTAGGCCTGCGTCCCTTTTACGAAATCCCCTTCGACGCCGCCTGGGACGCCCGTCTGCAGCCCACCATTGCCGCCATCGGCGCGCACAACGCCCGTTTGCAAGACCAGGCGGGCTTCAAACTACGCAGCGGCGGCGTTGTCCCCGATGCCTTTCCTAGCCTGGTGCAAGTAGTGCGCGCCATCCTGGCCTGCCGCGATGCCCAGGTTCCGCTTAAAGCCACCGCTGGCTTGCACCACCCCTTCCGCCATTTCAGCGCGGAAGTGAACGCCCCCATGCACGGCTTCATCAACCTGTTTGGCGCGGCCATCCTGGCCCATGTTCACCGCCTGACCGCTGACGAAGCCGTCCCCATCCTGGCCGACGAAAACCCCGCCAGCTTCACTTTCCAAGACACGCACTTTGCCTGGGGCAGCCTGGCGGCGACCACCGCCGAAATCGCCGCCCTACGCCAATCCACCCTCCTTTCCTTCGGTAGTTGCAGCTTCGACGAACCCCGCCACGACTTACAGCGCCAACTCCATTAACCATTTACAAATCCACCAATTAGTTATTGCTTCTCCCTTCCCAACCTCATTTGACATGCTCCCCAAATCCTTCATACCCGTTTCGCCCGAATCCCACTTCCCCATTCAAAACCTGCCCTATGGCATATTCAGCCCCCAGGCCGGCGGGCCGCCGCGCGGAGGCATTGCCATTGGCGATTACGTGCTCGACCTGGCGCAGTTGGAATGGCATGGTTTGCTGGAGAGCGATTTCTTCAATCAGTCCAGCCTGAACGCTTTCATGGCTGCCGGGTCAGATGCCTGGCTGGCCGTGCGCGCCATCTTGCAGCACTTGCTGCATGAGGATACGCCTACGCTGCGCGATAATTTGGAACTGCGACAAAAACTGTTCTTTCACCAGTCGCAGGTAGTCATGCACCTGCCGGCCCAAATTGGCGACTACACCGACTTCTACTCCTCTCGCGAACACGCCACCAATGTGGGCATCATGTTTCGCGGACCGGAAAACGCTCTGATGCCCAACTGGCTGCACCTGCCCATTGCCTATCACGGCCGCGCCAGTTCCGTGGTCGTCAGCGGCACAGACATCCACCGCCCTTACGGTCAGACGATACGCGACGGCGCGGATGCGCCCACCTTTGGCCCCAGCCGCTTGATGGATTTTGAACTGGAGATGGGCTTCTTCGTGGGCCCGGGCAATGAGTTGGGCCATCCCATCCCCGTCAACGCTGCCCCTGACCACATCTTTGGCCTGGCGCTGGTCAATGACTGGAGCGCCCGCGACATTCAGAAGTGGGAGTACCAGCCTCTTGGCCCCTTTCTGGCTAAAAACCTGGCGACTTCTATATCCCCCTGGATCGTCCCCCTGGCGGCTCTGGAGCCATTCCGCTGCCCCGCGCCACCGCAAGACCCTGCGCCGCTGCCATACTTGCAGAGCCAGGGCGACCAGGCCTACGACATTCACCTGGAAGTCCACTTGCAAAGCGCCCACATGACGGCCCCCGCCGTTATTGCCCGCTCTAACTTCCGCACCCTTTACTGGAATATGTGCCAGCAGTTGGCTCACCACACCATCACCGGCTGCAACATGCGCCCCGGCGACCTGCTGGCTTCGGGTACAATCAGCGGCTCCACGCCTGACGCCTACGGCTCGCTGCTCGAACTTACCTGGCGCGGCAGCCGCCCGCTGGCTTTACCCAACGGCGAAACGCGCACATTTCTGCAAGACGGCGATCGTCTGACGTTGACCGGTTGGGCACAAGGCGACGGCTACCGCATCGGTTTTGGCGAAGTGACCGGGCGCTTACTCCCCCCGCTATCCCTCTAGCAGCAGTGCGTCGTATCTCCAGAGATGCGACGCACTGCTGTAGCTGCCATCAAGCCGCTGCGCCATCGGCGGGTGCGCCAGGGACAGCGAACCTGCGCACAAAATCTTCAACTAAGAGGAGATTATTGCCGGCATGTTTAATTGTCTGCAGCAGGAGCGTCATGGTGGCTATCTCTTCCACCTGCTCTGTTACAAACCACTGTAAGAAATTATTCGTAGTGTGGTCTGACTCGGTCACAGACAGCGACACTAAACTGTTGATCTGATCCGTTACCTTCATCTCTTGCTGCAAGGCGAAGCCCACCGCATCCGCCGCGCCGGTGAACTCGTTACGCAGCGCGGGAATGCCGGGGATGATTGGCCTGGCGCCCGTTTCCAGCATGAAATGGACGAATTTCATGGCGTGCATCCGCTCTTCATCCGATTGGCGATAGAAGAAAGCCGCCAGGTCTGGCAGCCCCTCGTTATCGAAATAAACCGCAATTGCCGTGTACTGCGCCGCTGCGGCAAACTCACTCACGATTTGCGCGTTCAGCGCCTCCACTACTTTTTCTTTGATGATCATGTTTGTTCCTTATGCTGTTGTGATAGGTTGGTTCAACAGGATTTCCAGGGTCTGACACCCACTCTGGTTTGGCTAAAGCTGCCGTAAGGTGTTCACGAACAGGTACGACAATGGCAATAATACCGCAGCCAGGTAAGAATGGCCTAAGAATTGCTCCTGGCAGCGCCTCCCAGTCCCAGGTGAGTCATTTTTTGGAATCTTGCTCATTTTTCGGTACACTTGGAATCCTCAATAACGTAGTCCCCACAAAACAGGAGAGAGGCTTATGTTGAAATCCCGAGTTCGTTTGTTGTTATTGATTGTGCTGGCCCTGGCGGCGCTGGCCGTCGGTTACCAGACGACGCGCGCCGCGGCCACGAGTGGAACGCAGGCGCCATTGGCTGGGCTGGACGCCGCCGGTGTGCTGGCCGACAAATACATTGTGGTGCTGAAGGACAGCGCCAGCGACAGCGCGGTGTCTGCCGCCGTGACGACGGTTGAGGCGTTGGGCGGCAAGGTGGATTTTGTGTATGGAACGGCGCTGAATGGTTTTGCCGGCACGCTCCCGGCCAATGCCCTCGCCGCTATCCGCAGCAACCCTAACGTGGCTTATGTGGAAGCCCAACACCTGATGTTTGCCGACGTCACCTGGGGGCTGGACCGCATTGACCAGCGCAACCTGCCTCTGGACAACGTCTACAACGTTAGCGCTACCGGCGCTGGCGTTCACGCTTACATTATTGATACGGGCATCCGCATCACCCACAACGAATTTGAAGGCCGCGCTTCCGTCGGCTTTGACGCCGTCGGCGACGGTCAGAACGGCATTGACTGTAACGGTCATGGCACGCACGTTTCCGGCACTGTTGGCGGCGTGACCTACGGCGTAGCTCCCGATACCCTGTTGTATGCCGTGCGCGTGCTCAACTGCGCTGGTTTTGGCTCCACCGCTGACGTGGTGGCTGGCGTGGACTGGGTTGCTGCTAACCATAACAGCCCGGCGGTGGCCAACATGAGCCTGGGCGGTTCCGTTTCCGCGGCGACTGATACCGCTGTGCAGAACGCCATTGCTGCCGGTGTAAACTTTGCCCTGGCTGCCGGCAACAATAACGGCGACGCCTGCGACACTTCCCCGGCCCGCGTCCCCGAAGCCATTACCGTCGGCGCCACAGACGATACTGACACACGCGCTTCCTTCTCCAACTGGGGCTCCTGCCTGGACGTGTTCGCTCCTGGCGTGGACATTACCTCTGCCTGGAACAGTAGCGACTCTGCTACCAACACCATCAGCGGCACTTCGATGGCTTCGCCGCACGTGGCAGGCGTGATCGCCCTGGCTTTACAGCAGTACCCAGGGGCGACGCCGGCGCAAATCTCCACGCTGATTAATGACACGGCCACGCGCAGCGTCGTCAACGACCCCGCCTGCTCGCTGAATCTGCTCATCTACGCCAAACTGACGCCTGACCCCAACCCCATCCCCGATCCCGGCCCCTGCCCCGATCCGGGCCAATGCGCGGCTAACACCGTGCTGCACGACGCCAACCTGTTCTCTGGCCTGGAAGCCCTGTCGGTGGCGGACAGCATCTACCGCTTCCGCGATTACGC
>CAZDSN010000047.1:0-5270 GCA_964507675.1 uncultured Ardenticatenaceae bacterium
CCCGCGTCTGAGGACACCCTCCTTTGAGGACACCCTCCTTTGAGAACACTATGTGCCGCAACATCAAGAAACTACGCTACCCCGATCGCCCGCCAACAGATGCCGAGCTACACGAAGCTGCGCTGCAATTTGTGCGCAAAATCAGTGGCTACCGCGCCCCCTCTCGCACCAATCAAGCCGCTTTTGATCAAGCAGTCATAGACGTGGCCGCAGCCGCACACACTTTATTTCAGCGTCTGGCGGTATCCTCTGCGCCGATGCCGGCAGGTGATGAACAACACCTCCCCTCTGGCGGCTGATCCCCGGCTCGAGCTGTCTCAAAGATGGCGCGCATTGGGCCAGGAGCTTGGTCTGAGCGCAGCGCAGGCCGGGTCGCTGTTTGCCGATTTGTGTGCGCATTACCTGGAGCGCCCCTACCATAACCTGGACCATATCCTCAACCTGCTGCAATTGGCGGAGCGTGTTGCCGGTCAGGTGCACGACTTACTCGCTTTGCGTCTGGCAATCTGGTATCACGACATCATCTACGATCCCACAGCCAGCGATAACGAAAGCCGTAGCGCTACTTACGTGCAATCCGCGTTGGGCGGGCTGGCGCCGCCGCAGGCGCTGGCCCGCGCCGCCGCTCTGATAGAGGCCACCACCCACCGTGCTGCGCCAGACGATCCCGATACGCGCCTGCTGCTAGACCTGGACCTGTCCATCCTGGCCGCTCCGCCGCAGGCTTATGCGCATTATCGGCGCGCCATCCGCCAGGAATATGCTCACGTACCCGATGCCGCCTACCGGGCAGGGCGGCAGCAGGTATTGCAAAGTTTCCTGTCCCGTGAACGGATCTTTCTCACCGGCGCTCTGGCTCCCCTGGAAACCGCCGCGCGACAAAATCTCCAGGCCGAATTGGATGCGTTGCTGCGCTAAAACAGAAAAGCCACCAACCCCGTGGCGGTCGGTGGCCTTGCCGTCATGCAAGTGGATACCAGAGACACTATTTTTGACGGGACAGTGGTTGAGGCCCTTTGACCGCGAGGGGGAGTTTTCTCCGTCCAGGCCGCCACCTGATCCCTATCTTTCTCTTCGCTGTTGTTTTAGGTATCCTCTCGAATCTGCTTGTATTATAGATCGGGCCGCCGCAGCCCGCGTTCAATCTCACTACACCCCCGTACCCAATTCCTATACACATGACCTGTGGCATAGACAACAGCCAGCTGTATCCGAATCTTTGTTTGCCTTTTACCTGTTCCCGACTAAACTACAGGGCTGCGCGGTTTTGGACACAGCGCCAGTATTGAACTATGCCGGTTATCCACTCAAAGAAATGATACTCTATGCCTGATTGGCGACCTTACCTGGAACAAAAGAACGGACATCATCACACCGTAACAGGCAATTTACGGGTGAGTCGCGGATTTTGGAGCCCACAACTGCAAAATCACCGCGACATTCTCGTCTATTTGCCACCCTCCTATTCCCACAGCAACCGGCGCTACCCCGTCCTCTATATGCACGATGGGCAGAACTTGTTTGACGCGGCCACGAGCTATGCGGGAGAATGGCAGGTGGATGAGACAATGGAAATGCTGGCTGTCCGGGGATATGAGGCTATTGTGGTGGGCATCCCCAATATGGGCGTGCGGCGGCTGGATGAGTACAGCCCTTTCCGCGACCCGCGACACGGGGGGGGAGATGGGGGAAAGTACGTCAACTTTATTGCGGACACGCTCAAACCAGCTATTGACCGCGATTTCCGCACCCACGCGGAAGCGGCAGCGACGGGGGTCTTGGGGTCTTCAATGGGCGGGCTGATTAGCCTGTACGCTTTTTTTCATCGTCCGCACGTTTTTGGTTATGCCGGCATTATGAGCCCTTCTGTCTGGTTTGCCGATGAGGCGCTGCTGCGCTACCTGGAAGACGTACCTTACCAGCCAGGCAAGATTTACCTGGATGCGGGAACCCGTGAATATGCCGGGTTCCGCGCCGATATTTTCTTACATGCCGCCTCGCGCCAATATTATGGTCGCGTACGTCGCCTGAAGCGCATTCTGGTACAAAAAGGTTACCGCCCGGTACACCAGCTTCTGCACGTGGAAGAGAAAGAAGCACGCCACGAAGAAGCAGCCTGGGCGCGCCGGCTGGAGCGGGCTATATGCTTCTTTCTGGAGAACGGACAGACGCAAAATAGCAAGTAGGGGAGAAAGCAATATGGAAGCCGTAGATTTGTGCCAGCCGCAATGTAGCGTACAATATACGTTGGCAAGAACGACGCTATTATAAAAAAGACCTGTGTAAGTCTGGTCTTGTCCATACGTAACGTCACCGTGATCTCATCTTGCGGTCAGGGGTGGAGTAGCTGCCTTCTTTGTTGTCCTGCCATCTCTACGCAAACAGGATCACGCCGGGTCTGATGGTATGCAGGAACCCAATCGTAACGCTCGCCCTGACTTTAATACGCTGATAGAGGCTTTACGCTGGCGCGCGCAGCATCAGGGCGAGCAACTGGCCTACACTTTCCTGGTAGATGGCGAGAGTGTAGAGCAGCGCCTGACTTATGCCGGGTTGGATCAGGCGGCGCGCGCTGTCGCCGCTCAATTACAGCAGATGGCGGCGATGGGCGAACGGGTTTTATTGCTGTACCCACCTGGGCTGGAATATGTAACAGCTTTTTGGGGCTGTCTCTATGCCGGGGTGATGGCTGTGCCGGCATATCCCCCGCAACCTCATCGCTCGACGCCTCTGTCTCCCCCAACGCTCCAGACAAACCGTATCCAGGCCATCACTGCCGACGCGCAGGCTACCATTGTCCTCACCACCGGTCCCATTATGGCCGGCATGAAAAAACAGTTCGACGACCTCCCCACCCTGGCCGCGCTGCACTGGCTGGACACAACCGCCCTCCCCCTGGCTCCTGCCTGGCAAAACCCTGACATTGCCGCCGACGCCATTGCCTACCTCCAATACACCTCTGGCTCCACCGCTGTTCCCAAAGGCGTCATCGTCTCCCACGCCAACCTTATCTACAACCTCTCCTATATTTACACAGCCTTTGCCCTCAGCCCCTACACCGTTTCCGTCTGCTGGCTGCCTCCTTTCCACGACATGGGCCTGATTGACGGCATCCTTGGCCCCGTCTACGGCGGCTACCCTGGCGTATTAATGTCCCCCGCCGCCTTTTTGCAGCAGCCCATTCGCTGGCTGCAAGCCATCTCCCGCTACCGGGGCAGTCACAGCGGCGGCCCCAACTTCGCCTTCGATTTATGCGTCAGCAAAACCACGCTCACCCAACGGGCCAGCCTGGATTTAAGCTGTTGGGAATCAGCCTACAACGGGGCCGAACCCGTGCGCCACGATACGCTGGTGCGCTTTGCCCAGGCGTTTCACCCGGCGGGTTTCCAATCCCACTTCGCCTATCCCTGCTACGGGCTGGCGGAGGCGACCCTGATGGTCAGCGGCGGCCTGGTGCCGGCGGAACCTGTCTATTTAACCGTGGCCGAGCCAGCTCTGGCCCGGCATCAAGTGCAACTGGCTACTCCTGACCAGGCCAGCCGCACCCTGACCGGCTCTGGACGCGCCTGGCTGGACACGCGACTGATCATCGTCAACCCCGACAGTGGCGCTCTCTGCGCTCCGGACGAGGCAGGGACGACGCCGGTGGGTGAAATCTGGGTAGCCGGCCCTTCCGTGACCCAGGGATACTGGCAGCGCCCCCAGGCGACGGCGGATACCTTTCATGCCTATCTGGCGGACAGCGGCGACGGTCCCTTTCTACGCAGCGGCGATCTCGGCTTTTTACATCAAGGAGAACTATTTGTTACTGGCCGCCTGAAGGACCTGATTATCATTCGCGGGCGCAACCATTACCCTCAGGACATCGAACGCACAGTTGAACAAAGCCATGCAGCGGTCCGCGCCGGCTGCGTGGCGGCCTTCGCCCTGGATACGCCCGCCGCCGAACAACTGGCCGTTGTGGCTGAACTGCGTCAGGAAGCAGACCAGGCAGACGCCCAAACCATCCTGGAAGCCATTCGCGCCAGCATTGCCCGCGAGCACGATATCACCCCTTACGCCATCGTTCTCATCCACCCGACTACAATCCCCAAAACCACCAGCGGCAAAATCCAACGACACGCCAGCCGCGCCGCCTTCCTGAATAAAACGCTGGCCGTGTTGGCCTCCTGGCAGGAAGATGAACAGGCGGCTCCGCCTCCTCATCGCTTCTCCCCCATCCACGTCACCGGCTGGCTGGTGCAGCGGCTGGCGCAGCAGTTTAAGCTTAATCCAGAGCAAATCCAGGTGGACACCCCCCTGGCTCACTATGGCCTTGATTCTGTCACGGCGGTGGGACTGGCGGGTGAACTGGAAAACTGGTTGGGGCGGAAGTTGCCGCCTACGCTGCTCTATGAATACCCCACGATCACTACCCTGGCCCGTTATCTAACAGATAACAGGCAACAGAGAACAGGCAACAGGCAGCAGGTAACAGATAACGGGCAACAGAGAACAGGCAACAGGCAGCAGGTAACAGATAACGGGCAACAGACAGCAGGCGAGGTGGCTATTGTGGGGTTGGGATGCCGGTTTCCGGGGGCAGATGGGCCGGAGGCGTTTTGGGAACTGCTGGCTAATGGCGTGGATGCCATCAGTGAAGTGCCGGCAGCGCGCTGGGACCTGGCCGCCTTCTATCACCCAGACACCCAACCCGGCAAAATGAATACCCGCTGGGGCGGTTTTTTGGAAAAAATTGACGAGTTCGACGCCCGCTTTTTCGGTATTTCCCCGCGCGAGGCAGAACGAATGGACCCGCAGCAGCGGCTGCTGTTGGAGGTGGCCTGGGAGGCGTTGGAAGATGCCGGCATTCCCCCTGACCAACTGAGCGGCACACAAACAGGCGTCTTTATCGGTATTTCTGGCATGGAATACGGCCAGATGCAGCTTAACGACGCCCAGATCAGCGACCCGTACATTGGCACGGGCAGCGCCCTCAGCATTGCCGCTAACCGCCTCTCCTACTTCCTCAATTTGCACGGCCCCAGCCTGGCCGTAGACACCGCCTGTTCCTCCTCCCTGGTGGCGCTGCACCTGGCCGTCCACAGCCTCCAGCGCGGCGAATCCACGCTGGCGCTGGTGGGCGGCGTCAACCTCATCCTATCCCCCGCCGTCACCATCAACTTCAGTCAGGCTGGCTTCCTGGCTCCTGATGGGCGCTGCAAACCGTTTGACGCCCGCGCCAACGGCTACGTCCGCAGCGAAGGCGCCGGGGTGGTAGTGTTGAAACC
>CAZDSN010000047.1:5370-12955 GCA_964507675.1 uncultured Ardenticatenaceae bacterium
CCCGCGCCAACGGCTACGTCCGCAGCGAAGGCGCCGGGGTGGTAGTGTTGAAACCATTGGCGCAGGCGCGGGCGGATGGCGACATGATTTATGCGGTGATTGCCGGCAGCGCCATCAACCAGGATGGGCGCAGCAACGGCTTGACCGCCCCCAACCGCCACGCCCAGGAAGCCGTTTTGCGCGCCGCCTACGCCAATGCCGGCATTCCCCCCCACCAGGTACAATACATCGAAGCCCATGGCACAGGCACAGCCCTGGGCGACCCCATTGAAGCCGCCGCCCTCGGCGCCGTCCTCAGCCCCCACCGCCCCGCCGACCAACCCTGCCGCATTGGTTCACTAAAAAGCAACCTGGGACATCTGGAGGCCGCTGCCGGCATTGCCAGCGTGATCAAAGTAGCCCTGGCGTTGCAGCATGGGCAACTGCCCCCTGGCCTGCACTACCAGACACCCAACCCCGCCATCCCGTTCGCCAGCCAGGGACTGCGCGTGCAGGATACGCTCACTCCCTGGCCAACGAATGAGGCCGGCGACAGGACCGCCGCCGGCGATAGAATCGTCACCGGCGATAGAATCGCCACCGGCGATAGAATCGCCGGCGTCAGCGCCTTTGGCTTCGGCGGGGCAAACGCCCACGTCGTCCTGCGCGCCCCCATCCGGGCAGCAGAAACAGCCGAAGCAAACGAGCAGACTCCCACACCCGTCCTCCTACCCCTTTCCGCCCGCGACCCCGCCGCCCTGGCCGCCCTGACACAGCGATATGCTGACCTGCTGCAGCCGGCAGACGGCCAGCCGGGAGCCAACCTGTCCCACGTTGCCTACAGCGCCAGCCGTGGCCGCAGCCACCATAATCACCGGCTGACTATTGTGGCCGCCAACTCCATAGACGCTGTCGCCCATTTGCGCGCCGCCAATCCCCAAACGCCCGCTGCGCCCCCCCTGTTCCAGGGCGAAAAACATCCCAACCGCCCCCGCAAACTCGTCTTCGTCTGCGGCGGGCAAGGGTCGCAATCGTGGGGCATGGGCCGGCAGTTGCTGACAGCGGAGCCTGTTTTTCATGCCATCATAGAAGAATGCGATCAACTGCTGCGCCCATACGCCGGCTGGTCGCTGCTGGCCGAATTAACCCGCCCGCAGACAGAGTCACGCCTTGACGAGACGGACATCACCCAGCCCGCCCTGTTCGCCTTACAAATAGCCCTGGCCGCCCTCTGGCGCAGTTGGGGCATCCAACCCGACGCCATTGTGGGGCACAGCATGGGTGAAGTGGCCGCTGCCTGCATCAGTGGCGCGCTCAGCCTGGCCGACGGCGCGCGCATCATCTTCCACCGCGGCCGCCTGATGCAAACTACCGCCGGCCAGGGCAAAATGTTGGTGGTAGAGATGGCGTCAACGGAAGCCCGCGCCGCGCTGCAAGGATATGAAACCCGGGTAGATATTGCCGCCATTAATCCCTCTTCCATCGTTTTGTCCGGCGATCCCGCTGCTCTGTCCGAGCTAAACGCAACCTTGCGGGGACGCGGCGTCTACAGCGACTATCTGCGGGTAGACTACGCCTCGCACAGTCCGCAAATGACGCCCCTGCAACCGGAGCTGGCCGCCAGCGTGCAGGGCATCCAACCCCATCCCCCGGCCATCCCCATTTATTCCACCGTCACCGGCCAACAGGTCACCGGCAACGATTTGGGTCCCGGCTACTGGAGCGCCAACATGCGCCAGCCGGTGCAGTTTGCCGCCGCCATGCAGCAAATGCTGGCCGACGGCTACACCGTCTTCCTGGAACTGAATCCCCACCCGGTGCTGGCGCCCTCTATTACGCAGAGCCTGCAGCAGCATGGGCAGACAGGCCTGGCGCTGACTTCGCTGCGCCGCTATCAGGATGAGCCAGAGCAGATGCGCAAAACGCTGGCCGCCCTCTACGTCCAGGGATGGGACGTGAATTGGGCCGCCGTCTATCCGGCGGGACAGCGCGTGTCCCTGCCTCGTTACCCCTGGCAGCGGCAGCGTTACTGGCTGCATACCCCGCTGCCGTGGGTCCCTGCGCCCATTGCGCCTACGGCATCCGCCGCCTCTGTCCCGTCTTCTGCTTTCGTCTCCAACCCTGATTGGCTATACAAAATAATCTGGCGACCGATGGCTGCGCCAATCAACCAGAATGGCAGTAACCCGCCCCGCTACTGGCTGCTCCTGGGCCAGGAGAGCGGGGCGAACCGGCAACTGGCGGAGCGCCTGGGGCAGACAGGCGGCACACTCAACTTGTTGGCTGCGCCGCCCGGCAATTGGAGCGAAACAGTGGCGCAACTGCCGGCAGCGGCCAACATCCTGTATTTGTGGGGCCTGGAGGCTGGCGACCTGCCCGATGTGACGCCGCTGCTGCATCTCGTGCAGTCCCTGGCCCAGCGCCGCCAACCCGCGCAGTTGTGGCTGGTCACCCGTGGCGCGCAGCCGGTGGCAGACGCTCCGCTGGCACCGGGGCAGGCGACGCTGTGGGGCTTCGGGCGGGCGCTGGCCCTGGAATACCCCGACTTGTGGGGCGGCTTGATAGACCTGGACCCGGCGCAACCGTCGCACGAAGTGGACGCCCTGCTGGCCTGTTTACAAGAGCCAGGCGCGGAGCGCCAGATCGCCTGCCGCGCCGGCCAGTTGTTTGTCCCCCGGCTGGCGGCTGCTGCTGCGCCGCCGCTGTCCCTGCCCCGTTTGCGCGCGGATGCCACCTATTTGATCACCGGGGGGCTGGGAAGTTTGGGGCTGTCCCTGGCGCGCTGGTTAGTGGAAAACGGGGCGCGCCGTCTGGCGCTGGTAGGGCGCACGCCCCTGCCGCCACGGGTGCAGTGGGATCAAGCAGCAGCCGGCACACCTCTGGCCGCCCGGATTGCCAGTATCCGCCAACTGGAAGCGGCCGGGGCAACGGTGCTGCTGCTAACGGCAGACGTGGCGGAGCAACCCAGCCTGCAGGCTGCTTTTGCCCGCCTGGCGGCGCTGCAAACAGAGGGGCTGTTGCCGCCGCTGCGGGGTATCTTTCACCTGGCTGGCGTGGCCCGGCCACAGCCGCTGGCAGCGATCACGCCGGACGACTGGCAAGCAACGCTGCGGCCCAAAGTAGCGGGGGTGCTGAATCTGCACGCGCTGGCAGCAGAGACAGACCTGGATTATTTTGTGCTGTTTTCTTCCATGGCGGCGGTATTGGGGTCGAAGGACCTGGCGCATTATGCCGCGGCCAATGCTTTTCTGGATAGTTTCGCCCATTACCGGCGGCAGTTGGGGTTGCCGGCATTGTCCGTTAATTGGAGCGCCTGGGCAGATGCCGGCATGACGGTGGACACGGGTCAGGAGACCTATCTGCGCCGCCTGGGAGTGCGCCCCATGCCGCCGGCGGCAGCCCTCCATCTCCTGGGGCAGCTAATGGCGCGCCAGATGGCGCAGCAAATGGTCGCCGACATAGATTGGGATTCCTTCCGCGCTGTGTATGAAATGGGCGCCCCGCACGGCGGGCCGCAGTCCATCCTCGCCAACCTGGCGCGCCAGTCCCTGGCGCGCCGGCCAGCCGACCTACCCGCCGCTCAACCGACGCCGTCATCTTCTATTCAGGAACAGTTAACGGCAGCGCCGGTCGCCCGTTGGCCGGCGCTGCTGGCCGTTTATTTACAACAGCGGGTAGGGCACGTTTTAAGAATGCCGGCAGCGGATATCAGCCTCACCCACAGCATTCTGGAATTAGGTCTCGACTCAATCATGGTCATGGAACTTATCCGCCAGTTCCAAACCGACCTGGGGCTGGGTCTGTTTATGCGCGAAATATTTGATCGCTCATCGCTGACCGATCTGGCGGATTATCTGGTTGGCCAGTTACAGCAAAACGGGCAGTCCAAAACCGCGCCCGCGGCTGCCGCATCCATAAGAGCCACCCAGATTTTTGCTCCGCCCGCCGCCGCTGCGGCGAAGCCACAACATCTGTCAAGTGGCCAGCGACTGTCCAGTGAACAGCCAGGGTTAAACGGAGAAACCGGTCACGCCGTCCGCAAAGCCCCTCGACCAGCCTCCAAGAATCCGGGGATGGTATTCCTGCTTTCGGCTCCCCGCTCTGGCTCCACCCTGCTGCGGGTGATGCTCGCCGGCCATCCAGACTTGTTCTGCCCACCAGAACTGCATTTACTGCCCTACACCTCTATGTCCGAACGACAGGCCACCCTGGCTGACAGCTATCTGGACGAAGGCTTGCAGCGTGCCGTCATGACCCTCTATGACCTGGATGCCGCCGCCGCGCAGAAGCAAATCGAGCAGTGGGTGTTGGCTGACCGCTGTATCCAGGAGGTGTACGCCGAACTGCAGCAGGTCGCCGCGCCGCGCCTGCTGCTGGACAAGTCACCTTCCTATGCCCTACAGCGCGCCGCGCTGGATCGAGCGGAAGAATGGTTTACAGCCCCCCGCTACATCCACCTGATACGCCATCCGTATGCCGTCATTGAATCCTCCGTGCGCACCCGCATAGACCGCCTGCTGGGCGATGTCGCGGTGGACAGGGAAAAGCTGGTCGAAGACGTGTGGGTCACGGCCAACCAGAACACACACGACTTCTTGCAGCAAATTCCCGCCGCCCGGAAACTGGTGGTACATTATGAAGAACTGGTGCGCCAACCAGAACCCGTGCTGCGCCGCGTCTGCGCTTTTCTTAACCTGCCTTTCCACCCCGCCGTGCTGCAGCCTTACAGCGGCGAGCGGATGACGGATGGCATTTACGCCGGGTCGCTCCAAATTGGCGACCCCAATTTTCGCCGCCGCCAGGAGATTGACGCCACGCTGGCCGACGCCTGGCAGGAAGTCCGCCTGGCTCGTCCCTTGAACCAGCAAACGCGCCAACTGGCGGCCAGCTTCCAATACGAGCTGCCCGGCGACAAAGAACTTACCTCGCTGGTGGCGCTCCAGCCTAAAGGAGATAAACCGCCGCTGTTTCTGGTTCCACCCAATGGCAGCACCATCCTCACCTTCACCGAACTGGCGCGCCACCTGGGGACAGACCAGCCCGTCTATGGCCTGGAACCGCTGGGATTGGATGGTAAAC
Organism: uncultured Ardenticatenaceae bacterium; assembly: GCA_964507675.1. Classification (GTDB taxonomy): domain Bacteria; phylum Chloroflexota; class Anaerolineae; order Promineifilales; family Promineifilaceae; genus JAGVTM01. The sequence continues at coordinate 10,429 of CAZDSN010000047.1, forward strand.
ATCCTCCACAGAACCGGGTGGAGGAAATGGCCGCCCACTATATCCGCGAACTACAAACGGTGCAGCCGCATGGCCCTTATTTGTTGGGAGGACGGTGCTTTGGCGGCATTGTCGCTTTCGAAATGGCGCAGCAACTGCAACGACAAGGGGAGCGCGTAGCCATGTTGGCGGTGCTGGACGTGCTGGTTCCACCACATACAACGCTGCAAGTGTGGCGCCGCCGCGACGCGGCGGCGGATGGTATTTCCGGCGGGCGGCGTTTTCTTTATCGCGGATTGTATGTGCTGCGGCAAGGACCGTTGAAGCAACTCATGTGGCTGCAGCGGCTGCGGCAAATGCGACAGGAGGAAGGTGTTCTGCCAAATGTATTTGGCCCGCAGGCGCGGCACATCCGAGAAGCGTCCGATGCCCATTTCCAGGCACGATTGAACTACGAACCGCAGGTATACCCCGGCCGCATCACCCTCTTCTCCAATAGTGACCACACAGGCGGACGGCAGCTCAACTGGGCAGAATTGACCACGGTGGGCGTGGACATTCACATTATTCCCGGCAATCACCTGACTATGTTGCAGCCGCCTCACTTGCAAGTGCTGGTGGACAAACTGCGCCAGGTGCGGGACAAAGCCCTGGCGCTGGCAGATGAGGCGCCGCCCCGCGCCCACACTGCGCCGGCACTGGTTGCCTCGCCCCCGTTCCATCCGGCGGCAGCAGCAACAGCCCCGGCGGCGACCGCCGCCCGCTCCCCCCGGCACGATACGCTGGAACGGCAGTTGGCGACCATCTGGCAAAATGTTTGGGGGCGCGAAGTGGGCGTGCAAGAACGGCTGGAATCGTTAACGAACAACTATTTGCAGGCCGTTTATTTGGGCGCGATCGTTGGCGAGCAGCTTGGCATACAGCTACCGTTGACGGCGCTGGCGCTGGCCCCGACGATAGCAGAACTGGCCCACTTATTGCGAGATGAGGGGACAACCCCGGCCTGGTCCGTCATAACGCGATTGTCGCCAGCCGGCAGTACGCCGCCGTCCCGCCCGCCCTTCTTCTGCGTGCCAGATGATGCCGGCACAATCCTCAGCCTGCTGCCATTAGCCTATCATTTGGGACCAGACCAGCCCGTGTATGGGCTGCAGCCGTTGGGGTTGGAGCCAGGCCAGGAACCACACCAGACCATCGAGGAAATGGCTGCCTGCTATTTGCAAGCCGTCCGCACAGTGCAGCCGCAAGGCCCGTATCTGTTGGGCGGACACGCCCTGGGCGGCATTGTGGCTTTTGAAATGGCGCAGCAGTTGGCGGCGCAGGGAGAGCAGGTGGCTCACCTGGCGGTGATAGATACGCTCATTCCTCCCAACGCCACCCATCACGTCTGGGACCCTCCCCGCGCTTTGGAGAACAAGAGTGCCGAGACAGGCAATCGCCTGGATCGCCTGATTGCCCGCACCGCTTATCTGGTGCAGCGCCGCCGTTTGCGCCAGGTCGTCCCGCCGCCGCCTGGACGTTCAACGGCGTTGATCGCCGCAGAAAAGCGCATGCGCCATTTGCGCGATGTGGCTTTTGCTGCCCGCTTCCGCTATCAACCGCAGGTCTATGGGGGGCAGATCACGCTTTATGCCAACGCCACCCACACCGGGCGGCATCAGGTGAAGTGGGCGGCGTTGACTGATGCCGGCATCCAGATAGAAATCGTCCCTGGCACTCACGACACCCTGTTCCGCTCCGACCACATAGGGGTGCTGGCCACTCCACTGCGCCGCCATCTACAAGAAAGCATGTAATTGGTATGGGCAAAGGCGCTGTCAGCTACTGGCTACAAGGCGATCAACGACCTGACGTAAGGATTCACTGTCAAACGCATCCGCCAGTTCCGACAGGCGATCCAGAAAATGTTCGTCTTCTAGCACAACGATGTTGCGCTTTTGCACCTCGTTTAGAAAGCGGTTAAAAGAAATTTCAGCCATAGCGGCACCACCACGCAGATCAAGTTCCCGTTCCATGTAAGCATGGATAGCCGCTTCTAATTTATGTGCGCGAATACCCTCTAAAACCCATTTTTTCATCAATGAAGACTCACTGATGCTTGTTTGGCGAGCTATAAGGAAGTGTCAAGCGAAGCATTTAGAATCATTTCAGTTCTATTCTACACGACCTGAGAACACTGGCAAAATAAACTCCATGGCAAAAAGATGCAGGATATAACATGGCGGGCAGCGCCAGCGCGGGTGGCGCTGGAACAGGACGAAGTGCATGTGTGGCGCGTATGGCTGTCCCTGCCGGCGGCGGCAGCGGCGCTGTGGCCGCTGTTGGCTGCTGAGGAACAGGCGCGGGCGCGCGCCTTCCACTTTGAACAACATCGCTTTCCGTTCATCGTGGCGCGGGGAATGCTGCGCCGCATTTTGAGCGGCTACGTGGGTATCCCGGCGGAACAACTCACCTTTGCGTATGGGCCGCAGGGCAAACCAGCACTGCGGGGGGCGGATGAGGGGTTACAGTTTAATCTATCCCATTCACAAGAGTTGGCACTGCTGGC
>CAZDSN010000048.1:0-12825 GCA_964507675.1 uncultured Ardenticatenaceae bacterium
GTTGGGAGCAAAAAGCGGGCGACCTGCCTCCCGATCATCTAGCCTGGCGGGTAGAAGCCTGCTACCTGGGCGCCGCCCTGAGCAATTTAATTTGCATTTTATCGCCGCAGCGTATTATTTTGGGCGGCGGTGTCATGGAGCAGCGCCACCTGTTCCCCCTCATTCGCCAGGAAGTGCAGCAGGCGCTTAACGGCTACGTGGCCTCGCCGGCCATTCTGGCGCAAATTGACAGCTACATTGTGCCGCCGGGGTTGGGGAATCGTGCCGGCATGTTAGGAGCCATCGCCCTGGCACAGCAAGCGGCAGCATCAGCCGGGGAAAGTGTTTAGCAACTGCCTATTTGTCAGTTAGCAAGAGGGGTATATGGGTGCTCGCCAAGATACCTGGGCAGTTGCTTACTCCACAACGTAAGCGGATTTGCGTTGCCGCCGTTGTCGCCAGAAACGAATTCCCAGAGCAATCAACACAATCGAGACAAACAGCATCAGAATAGGCAGGAAGATAGAAAGGAACGACATGAAAGTCGCGGTCACGTCTTCTAGCAGACTGACCAGCCAGTTGCCCGTGCCCGCTGTGCTGGCGGTAACGATGGGACGGGCGGCGGCTTTGGTGGTATGCACCGTGCCTGCCAGCAGCACACCAGCCAACAGAGCCAGAATGGGGCTGATGTCGTTAATCACGCCAGCATTAGCGGCAAATAACACCGCCCCGGCGGCAGGCCGGACGAAGGTTTGCACTACGTCGTTAACCGTGTCTACTGCCGGCACTTTATCCACCAGCATCTCAATGACCAGCAGCACCGCCAGCAGTCCGATGGCCCACCAACTTGTGAGCAGGTCGTATGGCTCCGCCAGGTGAATCAGGTCTGTAAAACGAGCCGCCAACGCTACCATCAACAGCGGGATATAGGCGTTCAATCCCGCACTGGTTGCCAGCCCAAACGCCGCTCCAATACCGCCCAACGCCGTTACAAAATCCATTTTCTCCCTCCAACCACGGATCATGCCGGGGCAACAGATTGCCCTGATTCATTCCGCGTCATCTGCGTAATCCTGCCTCACACTACGCCTGACAGTTCTTGCATTTCTGTCCAGGAATCCTCATGCCAGTCCAGGTAGCCCGGTCAACGTCCCAAACAAACTTAAACGCAGCCACGCGCCCAGACTGAGTTCAGCCAACGCCAGCAGCAGACCTGCCCCCAGCGGCGGCAGCGCCTGCCGCCAGGTGGCGCAGCGCCCTTCTCGCCGCCAGGCAATGAGCAGCAGCATCGTATTGATAGCCGCAAGGATAAGTAAAAGGCCAACGCTGCTGACAAATGCTAATACGTACAGGATCACGGGTTGGTTGCTCAATACTAATAACACCAGACTGCCGCCCAACAGCGCCAGCCCGCCCAGTTCCCCCCACGACTGCAACGACGGCTGCCACAGCGGCGCCTGCCACAACGTCTGCGCCAGCGACGGAACGATAATACTCCCCAGGGTTAACCCTGCCCCCATGCCTGTTGCCAATCGCAGCCAGTTTTGTGGTTCGTACAGATGTGGGAAATTGGGGAAGAAGTGACTGTAAGAGTTGAAGCCATCCATGCCCATGATGCCTACCAGGCCCAGCAGCGCCAGCAGCAGGGGCAGACGGGGCAGCGCCGCCCAGCGTTCCCGCCCGGCCAGAAACGTTACCAGGAAAACCAGCAACACGCCCAAATACATGCCGCTGCAGCGGACGCACAGCGGCAACTGCCGCCCGGCAATGGCGAAAGAGCGATCAGTCAGGCGGTGGCAGACAGCCGCTCCCCAGAAATCAAGGGCAGACAGGGTGTGGTTGTGACTGACGGCAGCGGCGTCGCTGGCAGTGTAAAAAGCGATGAGCAGCAGCGCCCCCAGGCCAATGAACAAAGATCGCCAGCGGGCAGGCAGGCGCGGCGCGCGCAGGGATTTGGCAGAGGGGAATGGGGGATTGCCGGCATCTGGCGGCAAATTAGTGTCAGCCATGGCGCGCTTTGAGACTCCTGGCGAATATGGTTTAATAGAGTCGCCTGCTCCAGAAAGGGCAGATGACTTCATCTGGTGCACGTATTGTATAGAAATTTCTCCTTTCCGCACCTGATTAAAGTGCGCCGCACCTGATAAGGTGCGCCGCACCTGATAAGGTGCGCCGCATCTGATAAGGTGCGCCGCATCTGATAAGAGTATCGAGGGTAGATGATGTCTCGACAACCGCGCGTTTATTACCGTCCCACCCGTTTAGAAGAAGCGCTGCATTACCTGGCGCAGCCGGACACCGCGCCGCTGGGCGGCGGCACAAAGCTGTTGGCAGCGGACGTGACGGCGGGCGTGGTGGATTTGCAGGATTTGGGTCTGGATCAAATTCAGCCGGTGGGCGGCTGGCTGCAGGTGGGCGCTATGGCGCGGCTGGCGACCCTGGAAGCGTTTGTAGACGGACACCCGCTGCTGCCCATCGCCATTCATCGCGCCGGGCCAAACACCTATCGCCACGCGGCTACATTAGGCGGCTCCATTGCGGCGCGTTTGCCAGACAGCGAACTGCTGGCGGCGCTGTTGGTCTTGGAAGCCAGCCTGACAGTGCATACGCCTCAGGTAGAAGTGATGTCGTTGCCCCAATTTTGGGCCCGCCAGGGGCAGTCAGACCTGATCACGGCCATTCGTATTCCCTGGAGCGCAGGACAAGGGGCATCAGAGCGAGTGGCGCGCACGCCTGCGGATTATCCGATTGTATCCATAACGGCCTGGCAGCCGGCGGGCGGCACGATACGGCTGGCGGCAACCGGAATTGATGCGCTGCCGGTGCGGCTGGCGCTGGCGGAGGCGGCGCTGGCAGAGGGTAGGATTGAGTTGGCGGCGATGTTGGCGGGGGAAGAATGCCGGCATCCCGGCGACTTCCGCGGCGACACCCCCTACCGCGCCCAAATGGCCGCCGTTCTGACAAAGCGAGCGCTCATCCATTTGAACCTGTCATGATGGGTTAGCGCCAAACTTTATCTGATGAGCCTACAATGAATTCGAATGAACATGAGCCCGTTCATGTTCACGGAAAGTATCAATATACAGAAAGCAAGGCTGAGTTTATCATTGATAATGGTGAGATAGTTGAAATCCGCTATTCTTCGGTCAGAGGTAGAAAACCTCTTGATGATCAACAGTTCAGACACTTCAAAATGTTAGTGGAACATTATGCGGAGGATATTGTACAGAAACGGATAGATTACTTCGTTCTTCACAAGCCCGTGGCAACCGAGAAGATCATGCGCAGGATTCGATGATGCTCTTAGAAGATCAGGTTATTAGTATTGAAGGCGCTGAATATGTGGAAGCCTATCAAATACGGTTGCAGTTTAGTGATGGCCGCGAGCGCGTCATTGACTTTGAGCCATTTCTTCGCGAATCTTCAAATCCCCTGATAAAGCGATATCTAGATATGGAGCGTTTCAAGGGATTCACAGTGGACTACGGGGATCTGTTTTGGGATGACTACGAAATGTGCTTTCCCATTTCAGACTTGTATGAAGGGTACATTTAGGGACGCTCCTGAAGCCGTGCTTGACGCATTTTGGGCAGGATGTTACGATCAACTTTGTCAAGTTGACCGGGTGGTCGCGGCTTCCCGTTCCCCATTGGGGAGCGGAGAGGTCGAGGAAAGTCCGCACTCCATAGAGCATGGCGCCGGCTAACGGCCGGACGGGGCGACCCGATGGCATAGTGCCACAGAGAGGTATATTGCCCGCCCGCAGGGGTGGGTGAGGGTGAAACGGCGGTGTAAGAGACCACCGGCAGCAGCAGTAATGTCGCTGGCCAGGCAAACCCCGCCAGGAGCAAGGCCAAGCAGGGTGGAAATGGGACAGTGGATAGCAATATCCACTGCGCCGATTACGGAGCTGCTCGTTCCGTCTGACACTCGGGTAGGCTGCCAGAGAATGCCAGTAATGGCATTCCCAGATAGATGATCACCACCCGCCTAAGGCTGCGGCCAGAAGCAGGTACAGAATGCGGCTTACAGGTCAACTTGACGTTTTTTTGAACTGAAGCTGGCTGTCGCGCTGCTGAAATAGTGGTCAGTGATGGGTAAATCGTTGTCGTCCCCCTACCAGGTTTTTGACCTGCCCCGGAGATTTCTTTGGCTGTCCGTGTGCTGTTTGTCTGTTTAGGGAATATTTGCCGTTCCCCTATGGCAGAAGCCGTGTTTCAACATATGGTTGAGAAAGCCGGGCTGGCAGACAAAATCGTGGTGGATTCGGCAGGCACGGGCAATTGGCACGTGGGAGAAAAGGCGCATGTGGGGACGCGGCAGGCACTGGCCCGGCATGGAATTTCGTATGAGGGGCAGGCGCGGCAAATAACGGCGGCTGATCTGGCTGATCCGCAGGCGTATATTGTGGCCATGGATGATGAGAATATGGCCGATTTGCAGCGCAAGTTTGGTTCCCATTCCCGTCTGGTGCGGTTACTGGATTTTGCCGGCAACACCCCCCTCCGCGAAGTACCTGATCCTTACTATACGGGTAATTTCGATACAGTCTACCAGCTTGTGGTAGACGGCTGTCAGGGTCTGTTGGCTAAAATTCGGGCAGACGTAGGTATTTGATATAGAAAGGCAGGAAGAAAGAGGGATGAAAGAACGAGAAGTGATTGTCGTCGGGGCGGGGCCGGCCGGGGCAACCACAGCGATGGCTCTGGCGCAGCAAGGGCGCGACGTGCTGCTACTGGATCGCCAGCAGTTTCCCCGCGACAAGACTTGCGGCGACGCTGTGCCCGCCGGTGCTATTGAACTCCTGTATGACCTGGGCATGCGCCAGAAAATTGAAAACGCTGGCTTCTACCCGGTGCGCAAACTGCTCATCAGCGCTCTCAACGGTTCCGTGTTGGAAGCGGGCTTCCATGAAAGTCCATCAGGAGCCGAATCGTATGTGGTTCCACGGCTGCAATTTGACGTCACCTTGCAGCAGCACGCTGTTGACTCTGGCGCGGAGTTTGTACAGGCTCAGGCGAAAGAGCCCATCATTGAAAACGACCAGGTGGTAGGCGTCCTGGCGCGGCGCAATGGCAAGGTAGAAGAATTTCGCAGCCGGATGGTGGTAGGAGCGGATGGGGCCACATCCGTTATTACGCGCGCGCTGCGCCCGGAAAATAATCGCCACGTAGAAAAACATCGGGCAGTGGCTTTACGCGCTTATGTGGAAGACCTGGAGGAACTGCCGCACGAGATTGAGTTCTATCTTTACAAAGGGATTGTACCGGGTTACGCCTGGATTTTCCCCATTGGGGAGGGGAAGGCAAACATTGGGTTGGGCATGCGACTGGACATTTTTCGCCGCCAAAAGCGCAATCTGGAGGAGATGTTGAAGGTTTTTTTGGAAATGCCGGCAATCAAAAAACGTCTCAAACGCGGCGGACAACTGCGCGACGTGGCCACCTGGTCGCTTAATTTTGGCTCGCAGAAAAATCTGAAACACGTCTATAACGGGGCGATGTTGGTTGGGGATGCCGCCGGTTTCATTAACCCATTAACTGGTGGCGGCATCCATAATGCCGTCATCTCCGGCAAATTTGCGGCTGACACGATTGAAGCCGCCTTGCGCCGGGGAGACGTATCCGCCGCTGCGCTGAAGATATACGAGCAGCGCTGCCACGAAGAAATGTGGGCAGGTATGCGCCGCTCCTTCTTTTTCCAGCGTTTAATGGGCCAATTCCCTTTCATTGTGGATATTTTGGTCAGCCGCATGAACGCCAACAGCAAATTTGCCGAAGCGTTCCTGACCAAAATCTGATACGTCAGGGAAGAAGGCAGAAAGCAGAAGGAAGAAGTTAGAACACTCCCCACTGTCCACTTTTTGCACTGATCACTATTTGGAGGTAGAGAATGAAGAATTTACTGCTGCGCTGGTTTATTAACGCAGTGGCTTTGTGGATAGCCGTTAAGCTGCTGCCTGGCCTGAGCCACGATGGTTCGACGATTTCTTTAATAGCTGTGGCCCTTATTTTTGGGTTGGTCAACGCCCTGGTGCGGCCCATTTTGCTGCTGTTGACTTGCCCTTTGGTGTTGCTCACGTTGGGCTTGTTTGTGCTCATCGTCAACACCCTCATGTTATGGCTGACCATCTCAGTGTCCAACTCACTGGGGTTAGGCATCCATTCAGAAAGCTTTATAGCTACGTTTCTAGGCTCCATTGTCATCAGCCTGGTTAGCGGCGTACTAAATGTGCTGCTAAAAGATGACCGGGAAGGGTAATCTACCAGGAGGGGGGACTAATAATTAATTCGTGAATGGGTGAATTGTTGAATGGTTAATAGAGCCGCTATAGGGCGGCTGCTTTTGATGCTGGCGCGAATAACGTGAAAGAGCCAGAGGCATGAACCATTCAAGTGTTCCGCAATTCACCCATTCACAATTTCCCCACATCACATCATTGTGGCGCGTGGGGATAAGGCTTCAGGTATCCTTCCAGGATGACGGTGCGCGTTAGCGTGTCTACAAAGCCGACACTCTGGGCCAGATCAACCGACGCTGCATTTTGCGTATCAACCGAATAGAGGGGGGTGCGCCCCTGCCGCAGCAGATACTGCACCAGACTGGCAACGACGCTGCGACCATACCCCTGGCGACGATAGTCGGGATGGGTGCGCACGGCGATGTCCGCAAAGTTGGGCGACTGCCAGTTGAGGCTGGCGCTGGCAACAATATCGCCCTGAGGATCGCCAGGCGGGTTGCGTACAATGAAGCGGGGTAGACCATCTGGGGAGTTGGACTGGGTCACAAAGATGTTAATGAGCGGCTCGAAGCGGCGGTGGTCGAGGCGAAAGAGGCGCAGCGTTTGCTCCTGTTCGATGGTGAAAATGGCGCGGATGAGGGGCATGTAGGTGGTGGGGATGTGCAGAATGCTGGGGCTTTCGGGAGAAAGCGCCTGGTAGATGAGGTCTATGCCGGCATCTAAATCCAATTCCCCCACCGATTCCGCCAATCTGGGCAGACGCATCGTCAGTAAAGGGCGAAACAGGTCAATCCCCGTGCGGGATAGGCATACGTAGCCACGAGCGACCTCCGCTGTGGCCGGATAGGTCACCAACGCCGTGCGGCCCTCTGGATGGTGATAGGCGTAATAGACGGCCATGGCATCGGCGGCATCCTGTTCATTTAACAGCAGGCGAATGGCGCGGCGTTGCGCAGGCAGGTTCATGGGTGGTGTACCGGCGCGTATAGGTGGTAGATGGCCGCCAGAGCGATATGGCTGGCAGCGGTGATGGCCTGGCCCACGATAGTGCGGTGCGGCTGGTAGCTATCCATCGTTTCCCCACCGCCGCCCAGGACATTGCCGTCTACGGCCAGGATGGCGCCCGTTTGCACGCGGCGCAGGCTGCCCACCAGAAAGAGAGCAGCGCATTCCATTTCCACAGCCAGAACGTTGGCCTGCGCCAGGTCCTTGTAGTTGGGAGTGTGGGGGGTGGTGATGCCGGCATAAAACACATCCCGCGACACCACCAATCCTGTTCGGACTGGCTGCTGGCTGGTCTGCGCTGCTGTCCGCAGCGCCAGGCTCACGTCCAGGTCGGCTACAGCAGGATACCCCGCTGGAAACGCCTCGCGGGCGTAGCCATTGCATTGCACCGCCGCGGTGGCGATCACCACATCTCCATCGCCAATGTCTGGCTGCAAGCCGCCGCACGTCCCTACGCGGATCAGGCAGCGCCCACCCGCGGCAATCAGTTCTTCAAAGGCAATGGCTGCGCCAGGCGCGCCAATACCGTGAGAGCAAATGGTCACGGGAATGCCCTGGTGCGCGCCATGATACGCCCGGTATTCCCGCCACTCGCTTAACAGGACGGCGTTATCCAACAGTTCGGCCAGGCGACTGGCGCGGGCAGGGTCGCCGCAAACCAACACTGCCGGACTGACGCCGCCCACAGGTAATTTTGTCAGGGGGAGAGTGGAAGCTGTCATAGGTGTGGTGTGCCTCAAAGCGCCGTGTTAGATGTAGAGATCGGGCATGGCGGGCTTGTTTGCCAGCACTTCTTCTATTTGAGCCATCACCTCGTCATTCAACTGCGCGACGGCGTCCAGCGCCTCCAGGTTCTCGTCAATCTGGCTGGGACGAGAGGCCCCCAGAATGACAGTGCTCACGTTTGGGTTCTTTAAGCACCAGGCCAGGGCTAACTGAGCCATACTGATCCCCAGCCCATTAGCAATGTGGGTCAGTTCGCGCACTTTTTGCAGTCGCTGCTGCCCTTCCTCGCTTTCCACCATCTCCCGCAGAAATTCATATCCGGGCAGCGTGAGGCGGGAATCGGCAGGGATGGCGTCGTTGTATTTGCCTGTGAGAATGCCTGAAGCCAGCGGCGACCAGATGGTTGTACCCATGCCAAACTCCTGATAGAGACGGGCGTATTCCACTTCAAACCGCTCGCGGTGAAACATGTTGTACTGCGGCTGCTCCATGATGGGGGGATACAGATTGTATTGACGCGCTACAGCGTGCGCTTCCATAATTTGCTGCCCGGACCATTCCGAGGTGCCCCAATAGAACACTTTGCCCTGGCGGATCAGGTCGGTCATGGTCTGCACCACTTCCAGGACAGGTACCTCAGGATCAGGGCGATGGCAAAAGTAGAGGTCAAGATAATCTACTTGCAGTCGAGCCAGTGCCTGGTGGCACGCTTCGACGACATGCTTGCGGCTAAGACCGCGCTGAGTGGGTTTGGCGTTGGGGACGCAACCCCACATCACTTTGCTGGACACGATGTAGCTGTCGCGCCGCCAACCGCTTTGGGCTAACACCTGGCCCATGATAGTTTCCGCCTGACCGCGGGCGTACACTTCGGCGTTATCGAAGAAGTTAATGCCGGCATCATACGCCCTCCCCATAATCTCCAACGCCTTATCCACGTCTACCTGATTGCTAAAGGTGACCCAGGCGCCAAAAGAAAGCGCGCTGACCTTCAGGCCAGATTTTCCTAAACGACGGTATTGCATAATGATCACTCCTATGTGGCAAACAGAAAGCTCAGCCGATTGGCTACCCTTCTGCCCAAATAACACATTATCTGCTTGGATTATACCTGGAATGGGGCGGATGTGCGGAAAAGGTTTTTGAATGCCGGCAATTCCTATCCTGTACCAAACAGCGGCAAAAGTACCTATACAATGCAACAGCTATAGATATTGTCCCAGAATGTATCCGTTTTTTCTGTGAGCGATACGGGCGCAAACTGAAGACAGCAGACAGTGGATCATCTGGAGCCGTTGTCGCTGCATAGTATGGCATTAAGCCAACCAGCAGCGTCAGTCTGAGAGGCAAAAGGGAAGCTTTCAGGTTTATTTGTGGATTTTGTCTCAGAAAAGACGCAGTTGATAGGTAGGGCGCTGGCCGTCTAGCAGTACAAATGGCTCCATAGGCCGGGTGCGCAGGCCGATGGCCTGTAATTCGCTCAATTCACGCAAAGTGGCGCGGCGGCGGGCGGCGATGATGGCGTTGGCGCTTTGGGGGCCAATGCCAGGCACTTGCAGCAATTCCTCGCGGCTGGCGCGGTTCAACTCCACCGGCTTATCCATCAGGGCTGTTTCTGCCCAGGCGCGTTTGGGGTCGCGGTCCAGCGGCAAATTCCCTACCTGGTCAAATGGCAGCGTTTCCAGGTCAAAGCCATAGTCGCGCAGTAAAAAGGAAGCCTGATACAACCGGTTCTGCCGTTCCTGGGGGGTGCTGGGCAAATTTTCCAACGGCGTGTCCACAATGGGATGGAAGGCCGAGAAGTAAGCGCGGCTCAGGCGCAGGCGTTGGTATAAATATTCTGTAGCGGACAGCAGTTCCACGTCAGAGTCCCCCGCCGCCCCCACCACAAATTGGGTGACAGTGGAGGGCCAGCGCCCATTCCAGCCCAGGCGGGCGGGCTGCGTCTGCCGGATTTCTTCCACCCACTGCAACGGCTGCAGCAGTTCGACCAGGAACTGTTTCTGCGGGGCCAACACGGCCAACCGCTGCGGCGTCGGCGCTTCCAGATTGACCGACAGGCGATCCGCCAACTGCATGGCCCGTTCTACCTGCGCTTTTTCTGCGCCTGGCATAATTTTCAAATGCACGTAGCCGCGAAAATGGTGCTGCCGCCGCAAGATGTCAATGGTGTCCAGCAGTTTGTCTTGCGTCGTGACGCCCCCCTTGATAATGCCTGAACTAAGGAAGAGGCCTTCGACCAGCCCGGCGCGGTTCATCTTCATGAAGGTCTGCGCCAGTTCTTCGGGCTTGACAGTGGTGCGGCGGTAATTGCGCCCGGCGCGAAATGGGCAGTAGGCGCAGTTGCGCTCGCAGGCGGTGGTCAGCATGGTTTTTAGCAAAGGAACCGTGCCCCCACCAGGTAAGGCGGCGTGGAAAACACCCAGTTCTTCTTTTTTATTACGAGGGACGCGCACGCCGCAGGGCGCAGTAGTAGTCGCTTCCTCTGCCGGCTCCAGGTGCATGTGGGTGGCTATGGTTTGCAGCTTGGGTATGGTTTCCATAACCCATATTATAGCACATCCGTTCTTGTCTGGTCAACGATAAGTAACGCTGTGGGGCGTTCAAAAGTTGTAAGGTAACTGCTCAATTGCTATCGTTATCGCTGTCATAATCGAATTTCGATAGCGATTGGGAAAAAGTTGGACAGACTTCTGTAATCTGGCATCAAACCAACAGCGGCGGTCCTTGTTTAATCCGGGTAAGAACTTCCTCCAGACCGGCAGCTTGCCAGCGGGATTCCAGCCACCAGGTTACACCCGCTTCTTGCAAGGGGGCCACGATGCCGGCAGCCGCAGCCGGATCATCTCCTGGGGTTTCTCCTTCCAACACAATGTCAAATGGAGTAGCAGCAGTTCGCTGGGCGGCGATATAGGCAGTCATCTGGCGCACATCGTCGGGTGTAAGGAGGGAAAAGGTGCTGTCTGGGTTCATTTTTGCCGGCAGCACCCCATCCCAGCGCAGCGCCCGCGCCATTGATTTCGGCCTGGGCCATGCGCCCACCACCCACACCGGAATGCGTGGCTGCTGCGCCGGCGGCGGTGGCGGAAAAAAGTCTGTTTGCTGCACCTGATAATGTTTTCCCTGAAAATTGAACGGCTGCCCCTGCCACAGTCCGGCAATAATCGCCAGCCCCTCGTCCAGCAGTTCCGCTCGCGTCTGGCGGTCGGTTGCTTCGCCAAAGTTAGCGAAGCCTGTATCTGGCGCGCCCAACCCCACCGATAAGATCAGCCGCCCGCCGCTCAGATTGTCCAGCGTGGCCGTTTCGCTGGCGACCTTCCACGGTCTGCGCCGTGACAGGGGGGTAATCATCGGTCCCAGGCGAATGCGCTCCGTGCGCATGGCGACGGCAGTCAACATCACCCAGGGGTCATACCCCCATACCGTGTCGGGCACGAAAAAGCCATCCCAACCAGCCAATTCCGCCGCCTCGGCAAATTCTACGGCTGTGCGCGCGTCGCCAATAGGAAAAACAAAGCCAAACTTCATCTCATTACCTCTGGTATTCAGGATGGGCGGCAATGAATTTGGTTAGATTGCCATTGGCAGTGGCTTTGACCTTATTTTGCACGACTGGCGTCCAGCCGAGCAGGAAGCCAGTTGGCCCCAGGGCCTGGCGGCTCCAACGCCAGAAGCTGAAACGGTCTATGTGGCGCACGATTTGGCCGTTTTCAAACTGGAATGTGGCCTCAATGATGTTATGCACCTGACGACCGGTAGCGGAAAATGTATACCAGGCTTCCCAGTGGGCGCGCCCCTGGCGATCGTCTGCCTGCACGTTATTAAAAGTGACGCGCAAATCTTTACCGCCCTGGCAAAGCATGTGCCACATGGCTCCCGCCCGCGAGCCATGCAGGTCAAATACGGGGTCAGTGAAGTGGATGTGGGGAGCGTAGTGGGGGATCATGCCGGCATAATCCCGCTGCCCAAAACTGGTATAAAAATCGGTCACTATCTTCTCATTAGGGTGCATCGTCATCCTCGCTGCTGTAAAAATAGCACGCAGATTAACGCGGACGGGCGCGGATCAAAAATAAATCTGCGCAATCTGTGGTTATTTTCATTCCTCGTAGCTTCGGCGTGCGCGTAATCGAACAGCGCATCCTGCTTACGGGAAAATCTTCTGTTTATTCTTCAACTGCTAAAGCTGCGCCGCAGCAGGTTGAGCCAGTTGCTCCCCATGATGCCGGCAACGTCCGCCTCCCGATACCCCTTTTGTCGCAGCGCCGCCGCCAGGTTAGGTAGGTCCGCGGCGGAATCCAGGCCCGTGGGGATGTCGGCAGCGCCAAAGCCGCCGTCCATATCGCTGCCAATGCCCACGTGTTGCGCGTCCCCCAACGTCTGGCAAATATGGTCAACGTGCGCCGTCACGTGATCCAGGGTCACCTGCTCTTTAGGGTCCCCTTTGCGCTGTCCGGCGCGCAGGAACGGGTTAAACAACACCACTCCTATCAAACCATCTCGCTCGCCAATGAGGCGGATCTGCTCATCGCTAAGTTGGCGTGGGCTGGGGACGAGGGCGCGGCTGTTGCAATGGGTGGCTACGATTGTGCCTGGATAATGGTCTAGCGCTTCCAGGCAGGCCTTTTCGCTCATGTGGGTCACGTCCAGCAGCAGGCCGTAGGCAGCCATCATCTCCATCAGGCGATAACCGTCAGGCGTCAGGCCGCCTTGATCGCGCCAGGCGCCGGCGGCGTAGCGGGTGTCGTCCCAGGCCAGGCCAATGCTGCGCACGCCGCGCTCGATCCACTGCTCCAGTTCCTCCGGTTCGCGGATGGGGTCAGATCCTTCCATAGCAGGGATAATGCCAAAGAGGGGCGTGTTCCCTTCCTGGC
>CAZDSN010000049.1:0-12759 GCA_964507675.1 uncultured Ardenticatenaceae bacterium
CCGCCGTTGGCCGCTTTGTCAGCGCCGATACGATTGTGCCGGATGCCGCAAATCCGCAAAGCCACAACCGCTACGCCTACGGATATAACAACCCTGTCAAGTATTTCGATCCATCTGGGCATACTCCTTGGGACGTAATTGATGCGATTTTCTTTGGTATCAGCGCCTATCAGTTTGCCGCCAACCCAACCTGGGGCAACGCGGGATGGTTGGCGGTGGATGCTGTTAGCCTCTTACCTATTGTGCCTTCGGTTGGTTGGCTCCGGTATGGAGATGAAGCAGGTCAATTATACAGCCGTGTCAGCCGCGCTGTTACCCATATTGGACTGGAAGGTGGTCAGAATCTGCTGCGAGTCCTTAATCGCTTTGATGATGGCGGCCAACTGGCCCTCGACTTCCTCAAGATAGCCGACATCCCCGGCGCGCAGAAGATTGCCCAAAATCTGGCCAATGGTGCCTGGCAGACGGTGAAAGGCTCGCGTTTTGAGTTAGAATATGCTGTCAGTCAGGCTGATGACATTGCGGAAATCGGTCGCTCGCTGGGTGGCGGTCGGGAAATTGATTTCGTTTTGAAAAATGGTGGCTTTATTGACGTAAAGAATTACAACTGGGCATCGGAATATTATCAGAATTTTGACAACCTGAATCGGACTATCAATGGATTCTTAGATCAGGCTCGTGAATATTTGAGGCACACCGATATAGTATCCTTTACTTTTAAGGGAAGTGTGCCCGATGCGGTACGGGCAGAGTTGGAAGCAATAGGTGTGATTGTTGAGGTGATCCCATGAGCCGATATTATTTGAATGTGGTGTTTCTTTGTTCTGGAACCATTGGACAACCGCAAGGCCTGGAAACGCTGCTGGATGCCATTCAACAGAGCAACTATAAAGTTGAAGTCCTAAAGGTTGGCAATATTCTTACAGAACAATTTGCTTTCTGGCGACACTATGACGATCTGGCGCGTCGAGAGATGGGCATTGCCTATGAAAAACAGCATTTATCATTCGGCCCTACTGAGAAAGTGGTTAGTGGTGGAGGTATTATTCTCACTTTTGATGTCAGATGGCTCACAGATGAAGGCGGTCCAGCAGATGTACCAGGCTGGCCATGGCATCTATGGCAAGTCGAGGGCAGCGGCTGTAACAGCATCGTCGAAGCACATACAGATGACACCGCTATGTTTACTCAGAAGCAATGGAATCCTGAGGATAATGCCAGCCGACTACTAGAACTGGCTAAGGTCATCTACAACACCATTCAGCCTCGCTTCGCCTGGGTCGAGCGCTGCCACTGGAAGGGGTACACAACGCCGGAAGACGTGGTTCAACTGCGCCTGCCTCATCTCTACTGGGCCAACTTCTTCAGCCCAGCCTACGTGGAAAAACTGGGGCAAGAGTTTCTCATGAACGCGCCGGGGTGGAAGAGAGAACCGCTACCGGATGGTGGTCTGCTTTACGTACTCAGCCCCAGCCTGGCAGGAACAGGGCCGAAGGCGACAGTAACAGCCGTACAAAACTACTTCAGTGTCCCCTCTGTCCGGCGCAGAGCGAAATTGTCCAGTCCTGATATAAATTGAGACAAAATAGTGAGTACTTCACATCAAGGGGAGTCTTTGCTCTCTTACTCACGGTGGGGGTATCAAGTAGGGATAGTGGGCAAGAGTGAGCCGCCCACCCTCCTCACGCTCGCCAACGGCAGTAGGAGAAAAAAATGAAAGCTCTTACAAATCGCTTTGTAAAAACACTCCTTTTTATCTATATGCCGGGGACAGGCATATTCTATGCAACCATTGCTTTGGGAAAAACTGGCCCATCATTCCTGGGAATTGACCAAAACATGGCGACAATGGCACTAATCGCTGGCAGTTTGTTAGGATGGGTTGTTACTGCAATATTGATGAGGTCACTAAAGTACCTGACAATAGAGCCAGCTTTTTTGCGGGTATCATTACAACTCATCATTCTAATAAGTATGGCACTATGCTCACTTTTGATATTATGGTCGGTTTAATTATAGTGGCCTGGTAAATTAGGACAGGAAAACCGATGGCCTTAAGGGAGACCACAAGACATGAGATACAAACCCCTGACTCCCTGAAGCCCGCCAACGGCGTATCGCGGTGGGGATACGTACCACCTGGGGGCGTTTGGGCTGACGCCCAACACGACTGCGGCAGTGACGCTGAGCGTAGAATCCTATGCGCCCACGGCAGACGCGCCGGTGGTCTGCCCGGTGATGGTGGAATTGGCGACGGGGAATATGGCGACAGCGGACGTGAATGAGAATGGACAGGCGGATGAGTGTTTTGTGGGGGATTATGACGCCTTGCTCACGCTGCCCATGCCTATCCAGCCATTAGATAGGGGCAGAAAGGGCGTTACAAAACGCGCTGCAAGTACGCTCCGGTATGGGAGCCAGGCACGTGTGCCACCTGTTCTGGCGTGCCTTCCGCGATTAACCTCCCTCCGGCTGCGCCCCCTTCTGGCCCCATATCCATGATCCAGTCCGCCCCTTTCATGATGTCAACGTTATGTTCCACCACAATCACCGTATTCCCGGCATCAACCAGGCGTTGCAGCAGCGCCAGCAGCCGCGCCGTGTCTGCCGGGTGGAGTCCGGTCGTCGGCTCGTCGAGCAGGTAAAGGGTGCGCCCGGTGATGCGCCGTCCCAGTTCTTTGGACAGCTTCACGCGCTGCGCCTCGCCGCCGGAAAGAGTCGTGGCTGGCTGGCCGAGCTGCAAGTAACCCAATCCAACATCAACCATCACTTGCAGGCGAGATGCAGCCGCAGAGACATCCTTAAACAGCCCTAACGCCTCTTCAATAGTCAGATCAAGCACCTGAGCAATATCGTGCTCGCGGTATTTGACCGCCAGGGTTTCTGGCTTAAAGCGGCGACCCCGGCAGACCGGGCAGGTGACTTCCACATCGGGCAGGAAGTGCATTTTCACCGCTAATGTTCCTGTTCCTGCGCACCGTTCGCAGCGTCCGCCCGGCACATTGAACGAGAAATAGCGTGCTGTCAGCTTCCGCTGGCGTGCAGCGGGTGTCGCCGCGAAGGCGTCACGGATAGGGGTGAAAACGTCGGAGTAAGTAGCTACGTTGGAGCGCGGAATGCGTCCGATGTGCTGCTGGTTGATGGTGATGATTTTGTCAAAGTTCTCCCACCCCTCAACCGATTCATGCAAGCCGGGCGCCTCGCTTGCCCCATAGAAGCGCTGGCGACCCGCTTTATCAAGAATGTCGAAGACCAGTGAAGATTTTCCCGATCCCGATACCCCCGTCACTGCCACCAACAGTCCCAGCGGCAGACGGACGGTAATGTTTTGCAGGTTATGCTCCCGCGCGCCATGCACCGTGAGCGTTTTCCCATTGGGCGTTCGGCGCTGGTGTGGTCGGGGGAGGCTCATCCGACCAGCAAGAAAGGCGCCGGTCAGCGTTGCCGGCATTTGCGCGACTTCCGCCGGCGTCCCGGCGGCCACAATTTGCCCACCCTGTTTCCCGGCCCCGGGGCCAAAATCCACCATATAATCCGCAGCGCCGATCACTTCTAGATCGTGTTCAATCACCAAAATGGTATTACCCAGGTCGCGCAGACGGCGCAAAAAGCCAATCAAGCGGTGGGTATCGCGTGCGTGCAGGCCAATGGTCGGCTCATCGAAAACATACAGCACCCCACTCAGACTTGATCCGAGCAGGGAGGCCATCCGCAGCCGCTGCGCTTCCCCGGTGGACAGCGTCGGGGAGTCCCGGTCAAGTGTCAGATACTCCACGCCCACTTCGAGCACCCGCCTGACCCGCTCTTGCAGATCGTCCAGAATGGGTCTGGCAATGATCATCTCCTCGTCATTCAAGGCAGCGGGCAGTGCATCCAGCCACTCTGCCAGGCTATTCAACGGCAGTTGCGAGAGCGCAATGATCGTCTGTCCCACCACAGTCACCGTGCGGCTTTCGGCCCGCAGGCGTGTTCCGCCGCAATCGGGGCAGGTTTGTATCACGAGGAAACCATCTAGTTTTTGAAGGTAATCCGTATCCTGAATGTGTTCCGCATAGCGCCGCAGCAGCGTATTTGCAATGCCCTCAAAACGACCCTGACGGACGGTGGCGGGCGGCTCAATCTGTGGGAAATGCTGCCGGAACTGCGGACTCTCCACTCCGAAAAAGAGCAGGTCTCGCTGGGGGGGCGTATACTCCTTTACCGGCAGCGCCGGATCGAAGTCGAAGCCGTAACGAGCTCCGGCCGTTCGCAGGGTCTCTATGTGGTACCGGATGGCAAGGACGTCCCACCCGTAAACAGCCCCGTCAACAATGCTCAACCCTTCATTCACCAGGCGCTTCAGGTTGGCCTGGTGAACCGTGCCCAATCCGGTACAGGTTGGGCAGGCGCCCGCCAGTTTGTTGAACGAAAAGTTAGCCATGCCGATCTCCGGCATCGCTGTCCCGCAGTGCGGGCAGAATATGGCGGATTCTGTTCCCGGGGCATCGCTGCTGTTGTCACTGGCCCAATCAATGGGAGACTCATCATGCAGCGGCGGCACATCCCTTCCACAAGCAGGGCACAAACGGTGTCCCAAACGGGCAAAGAGCACGCGCAAGTAAGTGTAGATCTCTGTTGTCGTTCCCACTGTGGAGCGCGGGCTGCGATTGGTCAGGTACTGAGCCACGCTGATCGAGGGGGATAACCCGCTAATCGAATCAACTGGCGGTTTCGTGAAGCCAAACGTCACAAATCCCAGCGATTCAAGGTACTGCCGCTGCCCTTCCTTTAGCAGGATATCAAAACCAAGCGTGGATTTGCCCGATCCCGACAGCCCGGTCAGGACAACAAATTTCTCCTTCGGAATACGCAGTGTGATGTTTTTCAGGTTATGTAGCCGCGCGTTGTTAATCGTGATATAGGATTGCATAGAGGTCAATCTCCATCCGAACGAACTGCATCATCGTACGCTTCACTGCTCATTTACCTTCATTATAACATGCCGGGGCGCAGTGGGAGCGTGGCCTGGTTTGAAAACGGTTTGTAAGTGGCCCTGGTTTTGCTGCTCTCTATTTCCCTGCATTGTTGTACCTGACGTGAGTAAGCCAATATAATCCAGGCTATGTCTGATCTTAGCCTCACCGAACCCATTACGGAAGCCGCCCGCCGCTTGTTCGCCGCGCAAATGCAGATCATCCGCGCTTACTCCGAAGTTGCCGGCAACACTGCCGATGTAACCAGCGTCCACGAAATGCGTAAAGCTATCCGCCGCTCCTTCACCGCCTTTTCCCTCTTTGAGCCATACTTCCAGCCGGATGCGCTGCGGCCATTTCAGCGCTCACTGCGCCGGATCATGAAACGGCTGGGGCGTGCCCGCGATCTGGCGGTATTAGGCCAGACCCTGGACCAGCATTTGCAACTACTGGCCGCGAATCAGGAAGATGCCGGCAATCTCCACCTTCTGCGCCAGTACGTTCACATCCAACAAACTGCCGCCGAAGCCCGTTTCCAGGCGCACTTGCAGCAGGCGCACGTGCACGACTTCTTCCAGGCCTACGGCAACTTCCTGCAAACGCCTGGCGCAGGCGTGCGGCCCCCATCCTCCTGCGCTCCCATCCAGGTACGCCACCTGCTGCCCGTGCTGATCTACCAACGCCTGGCCGCCGTACTGGCCTTTGCGGATCGTCTACCGCCGGCAGACGCCTTGCTGCCGGCAGGCACTCTCCCGCCGGCAGGCACTCTCCCGCCGGTAGACCCTCTACCACTGGCCACGCTGCCTGAACTGCACCAACTGCGGCTGCGCGCCAAAGAACTCCGCTACACCCTGGAATTCTTCGCCCCACTCATGGGGCCAACCTTTACCGTCGCCTATGATGTTGTCAAGCGGATGCTGGAACACATGGGCTTGCAAAATGATGCTTACGTTGCCATGCAATGGCTCTCTCGCCAGAATCTGGAAGAAGCCACGCCTGGCCCCGGCGAGGCCTTTGATGAAGACCTCTGCGAAGGCCTCGCGGAGGGCATAAACAGCTACCGCACCCTACTACAGCAGCAGCTTGACCAGCTTCTGGCCGGGTTTCCCCCCATCTGGGCCGAATTCGACCACCCCGCCTGGCGCATTAACCTGGCCCTGGCCCTACCCGTCTGACGGCTTCATTAACCATTCACCAATTCACCCTTCACGCATTGGCATACCCGGGTGACTGGCGCCTATTAGAAACCCACTCTATGAATCTAAAACCCCTCTTCCTCCTCGACCCCGACGTTATCTTTCTCAACCACGGCTCCTTTGGCGCTACGCCCCGCTCCGTTTTTGCCGCCTACCAGCAGTGGCAGCGACAGCTAGAGTGGCAGCCCGTGCAATTCCTGGGCACAGACCTGGGCCAACACCTGTCCACAGCCCGCGCCGCCCTGGCGGCCATCATCAATGCCTCCCCTGATGATCTGGCTTATGTCCCCAACGCCACCTTTGCCGTCAATGTGGTTGCCCGGTCCCTGCCGTTGGAGCCAGAGGACGAAGTGCTGACCACTGACCACGAATACGGCGCCTGCGACAACGTCTGGCGTTTCCTTAGCCAACAGCAAGGCTTTCGCTACGTGGTTCAGCCAGTGGAAATGCCGGCATCCACCCCCGCCGGCATCCTCTCCCAACTGTGGCAAGGCGTTACGCCGCGCACCAAAGTTATCTTCCTCAGCCACATCACCTCCCCCACCGCCTTAACTCTGCCTGTCGCCGAAATCTGCGCCCGCGCCCGCGCCGCCAACATCCTCACCGTGGTAGACGGCGCCCACGCCCTCGGCCAGATTCCCCTGGACATGGCCGCGCTGGGGGCTGATTTTTACACCAGCAACGCCCACAAATGGCTGTGCAGCCCCAAAGGCTCAGCCTTCCTCTATGCGCGCCCGGAAGTACAACCCCTGATGCAGCCGCTGGTCATTAGCTGGGGTTGGGGGGAAGGGCGTCCTTTTACTTATGGCTCCAACTTCCTTGACTACTTGCAATGGCAGGGCACAGATGACGTATCCGCTTACCTCACTGTTCCCGCTGCCATCGCCTTTCAAGCTGAACACGACTGGCCTTCTGTCCGCCGCCGCTGCCACGCCCTGGTGCAGCAGGCCCTGCGCCGCATCAACGAACTGACCGGTCTGCCCCCCATGTATCCCGATGACGCCGGCTTCTACCATCAGATGGGTATTGCCGCTTTGCCGCACCAGCAGGATTTAGCCGCCTTCAAAGCCCGCCTCTACCAACGTTACCGTATCGAAATTCCCTGCGTCCAATGGCAAAACCGCCAATTTATCCGCATTTCCATCCAGGGCTACAACACGCAGGCAGACGTAGACGCCCTCCTGCAAGCACTCAGGCAGGAATTGTGAGCGGGCATTGATGGACTTGTCCAGGGGGCCAACGGACGTTTATACTTGCTTCAGACGTATCTTCTCAATAAAGTGCGGCGAAGTTGGTTGAGCCTGTCGAAACCAACGGCCTTCGACAAGCTCAGGCTGCGTTTCCCCCGAAATATTGAGAAGTTACCCGCATACGCCGATAAACCCATCACGATGCTACGACTGCTCCACCATTCTCCTGACCGGCTTGAAATACGCTGCTATTCGATGGGGGCGCGCATTGTGGCCTGGGGCCTGATACTTGCCGGCATCACCTTGTTGACCCTATGGGGCCAGATTGTTTCCCTGCGCTGCACTCGCCTGGGTCCTGCCACTGTCACCTGCGACTATCGCGCCGGCTGGCCTGGACTCCCTGGGCGCGCCGAAACTGTGGAAGTACGTGGGGCGGAACTTGCCGGCAGCGGCAGTATTTACGGCGTTAACCTGATCACAGCCGGCGACGAACTGCCCGTCACCCGCGTTTGGGCCCTGGGCTACCGGCGGCAGCGCGATCTCGTCGTGCAAATCAACGAATTCCTGGCTGACTGGGAACAATCCACCCTTGCCATTCGCAGTTTCTACCCCTGGTGGCGCTACCTGCTCCTGGCCGCACCCCTCTTGGCCGGGCTGCTCCAATACAGCCTGCTCCCCACCGTCACCCTGACCCTGCAAAAACAAGCGGCCCTCACCATCCACCGCCGCACCTGGTGGCGCCGCCACACCGACGCCTATCCCCTGTCCCAGATAGAAACCGTCCTCCTCCAACCCCGCTTCTTGCGTTCTCCTCTGCTCCATTTGCGCCCCGCCGCCCAATCCCACCCCCTCCCCGGCCTGACCCAATCCCACCGCGCCCGCCTCATTGCCTTGATCAACCAATTCTAGCCGCAGATTTCAGCCATCATTCCCAGGTGAGTCGCCATGTCACAGAATCTAAAACTTGAGATCATCCATGCTAAGGACCTTACCCCTGACCTCCTGGATACCATCCATACCCTCTGCCACCGCGCCTATGATGAAGATTTGCATCCCCTGTTTGCTACCTTCAACGATACCACCCACGTGCTTGGCTTCTTGGATGGCGTCCTCGCCGCCCATGCCATGTGGGTCACCCGCTGGCTCCAGCCAGGGGACAACCAGCTATTGCGCACAGCCTACGTGGAGATGGTAGCCACCGAACCCCGATTCCAGAGACGCGGCTTTGCCACCGCCGTTATGAGCCGGCTGGCGCAGGCCATTTCCGCCTATGACCTGGGCGGTCTGTCCCCAGCCGAGACCAGCGTATACGCCAGGTTGGGTTGGGTCTTCTGGCGCGGGCCCCTGTTCATACGCGCAGACCAACAGTTGATGCCCACGCCAGATGAGCAAGTCATGATCTTGCGCCTGCCCAAAACGCCGCCGCTTGACCTGGACCAACCGCTGTCAGCGGGGTGGCGCCAGGGTGAATTATGGTAGGGATAAACCCAATTAAGACAGCCTGCTGCCAGGCTTTCATATGATTGCCCCAGAAGTCTTGACCGTTTGTTGAAGACTTTTACGCTTCACAGTAGAATACAAGGCGATTGCCCTGTTCAAGAAAATTTCCTTTTATCCAGACCATTAATATTGTTACGGAAAGAGAAAAGAATAAGCGACATGCCTGTTATTCTTCGTATCAAAGGGTACAGATTTTGGTTTTATGAAGCTGACTTGAATGAACCACCACACATACACGTTGGAAAAGCAGGGATGGAAGCCAAATACTGGCTTGTTCCTGTTTCATTGGTTAGAGGACGGGGATTTCGACAACGCGAATTAAACGAGATTGAGCGAATCATAACAAGGTACAAAGGTGACCTGCTAGAAGCATGGGCAAGAGAGATAGAAAGACGTGATAACCGTTAAGGCGAAAGTAAGAACATATGGAGAGGAAGTAGCTGTTGTGCCTATTGCGGTGCCTGACCTGGATGAAGTGCGGATATTTGCTGGTAAGCTTCATGCAGCGGGCAAACATTGGCAAGGCGAGGTGTTTGGCTGGCAAGCAGAATATAATCCAGAGCAGCCCGAACCACCGCTTGACTCCATGATGACCTTCACCCCGGCAGATTTTTGCATTGGGGAGAGTGGCATATGGTTTTTCTCCTTAATGTGGGAACATGGTAAAGACAAAGAACCAGTGGGATTTCTTGATACTCGAAATATCATAACCCCATGATATGTGCTGCTCCCATTTGAGATACTTGCTTACTCCTCTCAAAACGTTTGACGGGGTTATACCCATGTGATATGATCTTACATCTCTGGCCTCCGGCCAGATTATTGTCGTTTGGATACAATAAATAAACAAAAAAGAGAGGAAAGGATAACCAGGAAATCACGAACTACAACGAAGAAAGATTCAGGATATCGGGTGAATGGTCGTATTCGGGCGCGCGAAGTGCGCTTGATCGATCAGGACGGTACCAATCATGGTATCGTACCCTTGCGGGATGCCCTGGAACGGGCGCGCCTGTCAGGCCTGGATCTGGTGGAAGTTGCCCCCCAGGCAAATCCTCCGGTTGCACGCATCTTAGACTATGGCAAGTTCTCCTATGAGCTGACCAAAAAAGAGCGGCTGGCACGTAAACAACAGAAGCAAATCGAAATCAAAACCATTCGGTTTAGTATTGATACGGCTGATTTCCATCGCGAAATCAAAGTCCGCAGCGCCCGCAAATGGCTGGAAGAAGGCAAAAAAGTCAAAGTCTCCATCCGCTTTTATGGGCGTGAAATCACGCGACCGCAAATTGGCATGGACATTATGACGGCTATTGCCAGGGACCTGGAAGGTCTGGCAACTGTCGAACAGGAGCCAAACATGGAAGGTCGCAACATGGTGATGATGCTGACGCCAGCCAGTTAAACGGTAAAAAAAGATCACGAAGAAGGTCAACTTTTCCAGAAGTTGACCTTCTACAGCCAAGTCAGGTAACAAAACAAAGCCCGTAGCGGGCTTTTTTGTGAGAGATTAACATGCCCAAGGCAAAAACCAAGAAGTATAAACTCAAGACGTACAAAGCAGCCGCCAAGCGGTTTCGGGTAACGGGTACGGGCAAAATCTTGCGCACCAAAGGTGGCAAGAGCCACTTGCGCCGCCGCAAGTCTAAGCGCGTCAAGGCCCAACTGGACCGGATGCTGGAAGTGACCGCGCCGGGCGACCGGAAGCGTATCATGCGTATGGCCCCGTACTTGAAACGGTACAAGGCAAATCCGCCTGCTTAAAGAACTGTTTCTGCCTGTTCTGCTGCAGAAGAGGCAATCGCTGCCTGGCCTCGGCCCCCATGCTTGAGTGTCCAGGCTCTATGAAATGCGAGGAGATAAACAATGCGAGTAAAAGGTGGCGTTGTAACCAGACGCCGTCACAAGAAAATTTTGGATATGACCCAGGGCCAGTGGGGCACGCGCAGCAAGCTTTTCCGCCGTGCCAACGAGGCCATGATGAAATCCCAATGGTATGCTTATCGCGACCGTCGTCGTCGTCGTCGTGATTTTCGCCAGTTGTGGATTGCCCGCATCAATGCCGGCACGCGCGCCAACGGCCTCAGCTACAGCCGCTTTATCTACGGTTTGAAGCAGGCCAACGTGACGTTGGACCGCAAAGTCCTGGCCGACATTGCTGTGCGCGACGAAGCCGCCTTCGCTGCCCTGGTAGAAACGGCTAAACAGGCCATGTCGTAGACACGTCACAAAGCCGCAGTGGTTTGTTTTGTTATCTGACTGATTCACCTGACCCCTCTGAAAACGCCACGTTTGATTACAAGCGTGGCGTTTTTTGTTGCCGGCATTTACTTGCGTAAAATGGACAGCAACATACGTCAGGGTACCTGATGACATAAGTCTGCCAGACTTTTGTCATCTTCGCCCACTCACACCACGTCAGGCATGAGCGAACGATGGGGAATGTACACACCATAGAGGCTGTCAGAGGCGCACGCTCCCCCTGGCGCACCAGGGGCTGGCTGCTGCTGATCTTGCTGGTCGCGGCGGCGCTGCGCCTGGCAGCCCTCAGCCATGCGCCGCCAGGCTTCACCCACGACGAAGCCGATCACGGTCTGGACGCCTGGGGCGTGGTCAACGGTATTCGCCCCCTTTATTTCACTGTTGGCTATGGGCGCGAACCGCTTTTTGATTACACCACCGCGCTCTTCATGTCTTTCCTGGGGCCAACTTACCTGGCCGGACGGTTAACGGCGGCATTTTACAGCCTGGTGATGGTTGCCGGCAGCTATGCCTGGGTGCGCCGCGCTTTGGACAGGCGGCTGGCGCTGCTGACGGCGGCCGGGCTGGCCGTGAGTTTTTGGGGCGTGATGACCGGGCGGCAGGCGCTGCGCTCCGTGACCATGCCGGCATTCTTCCTCCTGGCCGCCGCCTGCTACTGGCACGGGCTGCGCCATCCCCATCAGCAGCGCTGGCATTGGTTGGCTGGTCTGTTCCTGGGCATCACCTTCTACACCTATCTTCCTGCTCGCCTCACCTGGCTGCTGTTCCCTGGTCTGCTCCTGTTCTGGGCCGTGTGCCAGCGCCAGACCTTTCGCCGCCACTGGCGCAGTACCGTGCTGCTGCTGCTGCTGGCTGGCGTTATTGGCTCCCCCCTATTTTTCTATTTGCAAACCAGCGCCGCCGAAGTGCGCCTGTCCCAGTTGAGCGGGCCGCTGCAAGCCGCCGCTGCCGGCGATTTTGCGCCGCTGTGGCGCAACGTCATGGGCAGCCTGCGCCTGTTCACCCTTAGCGGCGACACGCTCTGGCGGTATAACATCCCCGGCAAACCCTGGTTAGGGCCGCTGATGGGCGTCCTGTTTTATGGCGGTCTGCTGCTGGCGCTGTGGGAAGTGGGGCGCTGGCTGCGGCGGCGACCGTCGCCGGGCGCCGCGCGAGCGGCAGGATTGGCGTTTGCCCTGGCCTGGCTGGCCGTGGGCATGGCGCCGGCATTTATCACCGGGCCCGAAGCCAGCGTCACCCGCGCCATTGCCATGCAGCCCATCCTCTACCTGTTCCCTGCCCTCCCTCTTGTTGCCGCCTATGACTGGCTTACCCGCTCATACCGGCCGGGGGGCGCGCGCTGGCTGCGCTATGCCGGCATCCTTCTGTCCCTCCTCCTGTTCGCCGCCACCGGCGCGCAGACCATCCGCGACTACTTCCTTACCTGGACCAACGACCCCGCCGTGCGCGTGCAATACGAAGCCACCCTCGTCGCCGCCATGAACTACCTCAACGACCACGGCCAGGGCGCGGTAGCCATCTCCACGGCCACCCCCGACCGCTTCCACAGCCCCTCCACGGCTTTCATGACGCTGCGCAATCCCGCTGTGGATTTGCGCTGGTTCAACGGCGCCGGCAGTCTGCTCTTGCCCCAGGCTAATCAGGCTTCCCTGATTTTCT
>CAZDSN010000050.1:0-12692 GCA_964507675.1 uncultured Ardenticatenaceae bacterium
ACTTGAAAGGCGCTACCTTTGCCCACTTCGCTGCGGGCTTCAATCCGCCCTCCGTGCGCTTCCACCAGCTCCCGCGTAATGGACAGCCCCAGACCAGAGCCGCGCCGTTCAACTGTACGCGCGCGCGACTTATCCACCTGATAGAATCGTTCGAAAATACGGCTTAATTCATCGGCAGGAATGCCTGGCCCGGTATCCTGCACGATGACGTTAACGGCCCGGTCGGTGTGTGGCGTCAGGCTAATGTGGACGCGACCGCCGGCGGGTGTATGTGTCAAGGCGTTGTCGGTCAGGTTGGTGAAAACCTGCATCAGACGGTCGGCGTCGCCCCACACAGGAGGAACAGGCTGCAACTCCAGACTCAGGCGCACATCTTTTTGTTGCGCCGGCAGGGCCAGGTTGCGCTGCACCTGGGTGAGAAGCTGACCCAGGTCTAATAGTTCGCGGTTGAGTTTAAGCTGACCAGATTCGATGCGCGCCAGGTCTAGCAGTTGGTTAACCATGCGCGTCATGCGCTCCGCCTCACCGTGAATAATGCCGGCAGCCTGCCGCAGTTCTTCAGGCGTGTTTATCATGCCATCCAGCAGCGCCTGACTCCAACCGCGCACCGAAGTCAGCGGCGTTTTCAGGTCGTGGGAGACGTTTGCCACAAAATCCCGCTGCGCCTGTTGGCTGGCTTTCACCTGCGTGGCCATGGTGTTAAAGCTGGTGGATACTTGCTGCACTTCGGTGGGGCCTGCCGGCGATATCTGCTGCTCATAATCCCCGGCGGCGATGGCCGTGGCTGCCCCCGCCAACTGCTGTAAAGGTCGAGCCACTGAACGGGAGATGAGAAAAGCCAGCAAGACAGCCAATAAAAAAGCTACCAGACCCGCTGAACACAACGGGCGCAGAAACGTGTCGCTAAAAAACTCGGCGGCTGATGGCTCCGGCTGGGCAAAAGCCAGCACCAATCCACCCAGATGGCGATCTGGCACTACCTGGGCATACAGCAGCCATATCTGACCATCGGGTGCGCGCAGCCGCGACGCCAGCACGTTGGTGTCGGTGCGAATGGCGCTGCCCAGGGATTGCATATTGCTGAAGGTCTGGCCCGACCACTTACCGCCTGTGTCGTAAACTACCTGGAGAGTGGCCGCCCGCAGCAGCAAGATGCGGGTATCCTGAGCCGAAGCCGTTTCCACTAACACTTCCAGCAAGGCATCCTGGTTGGTAATGCCGGCATCATACAACCGGTTCAACTCCCGCCGCGTCCCCAAACTGACCGCCGCCAGCTTCCCCAGCGTTGCCACACCCCGGTCTGCCGTGCTCAACGCCGACACCAGCAGCAAGGTGAAAGTCAAGATCACCAAAACGGCGGCAATAATGACTGTATAGGATAGAAGCAGCCGACTGCGCAAACTCTTGAACATCGTGCTGCTATTGTAACCAGAATTTATGACAGGGTGATGGGGAAAGTGTAAGAAGAGTGTAAACCCGGCATAATGGAATGGTGGCAGGCGACCAGCGCGCCGGCCTTCCTTTGTCACTCATGAGCCGTTCACGACAGTTCATTGACCATTTTGTATCCCAATCCCCAGACGGTCTCAATCTTGATATTGCTGTGCCCCAACTTATCCCGCAGATGGGCCACGTGGACATCAACAGTGCGCGTCTGCCCGTAAAACTCATAGCCCCACACCAGGTCCAGCAGTTGATCGCGCGACAGCACAATATTGACATGATCCATCAGGGTCAACAGCAGATCGAATTCTTTGGCGCGCAGGTTCAGGCGTTCGCCCCGTACCAACGCCTCGCGGCTGGCAGGATCAATGGTCAGGTCGCCGAGCTGGCGTATTTTGCCCGGCATGGCGCCTGTCGAAGGGAAGCTGCGGCGCAAGATGGCGCGCACGCGGGCCACCAGTTCCCGCGGGTTAAACGGCTTGGTCAGGTAATCGTCTGCCCCCATTTCCAGCCCCACTATTTTGTCAATGTCGTCATCGCGGGCAGTGAGCATAAGGATAGGCAGATTGCCGGCAGCGCGTAAATGCCGGCATACCTCCCACCCATCCATCTCTGGCATCATCAAGTCCAGCACCACCAGAGCCGGCGGCGACTGCCGCACCCGCGCCAACGCCTCCACCCCATTCACAGCCGCCTGCACCTGATACCCCTCTTTTTCCAGGTACAGGCGAGCCAGATCGCGGATATGCGCTTCGTCATCCACCACCAGAATGCTTTCGCCGGCCATTACTTCTTCTTTTTGGGAATCAGGGCCACTGCTTCAATCTCCACCAGCGCCCCCAACGGCAGACCAGCCACCGCCACTGTTGACCGCGCCGGGC
This sequence comes from uncultured Ardenticatenaceae bacterium, assembly GCA_964507675.1. Classification (GTDB taxonomy): domain Bacteria; phylum Chloroflexota; class Anaerolineae; order Promineifilales; family Promineifilaceae; genus JAGVTM01. The sequence goes on from CAZDSN010000050.1 coordinate 2,325, forward strand.
GATTATCGCCAAAAACACGGGCATACACTTCATTCATTGCCGCAAAGTCGCCCATTTGCTGCAAAAACACAGTCGTTTTAACCACATGCGCCAGAGAAGTGCGGGCGCTTTCCAACACCGCCGCCAAATTCCGCAGCACCTGCTCGGTCTGCGCCGCCACATCCCCTTCGACCATCTGCCCCGTTTCTGGATCAAGAGCAATCTGCCCCGCCGTGTAAACCAGGTCGCCTATGCGAATTCCCTGCGAATAAGGCCCCACTGCTTTCGGGGCTTTGTCCGTCGCTAAAACCTTCTTCTTCATAATACCTCTCCTCGTAAATAACCAACAATGTATTGGCTACAGCCGCTTCTCATAAACGCGATACTTCTTATATACCTTGCCTGAAAACAACTCGATTCCCCGATTCATCATGTCATTCGTCTCCAAAATCCAGGACGCCTCCGCCCACTTGTACCCTGCCGTGTAGGCCACTTTAGCCGTCTCGTAATAAAGCAGCGCATCCACGCCGCGGGCGCGGTATGCCTGCACCACCCCCAGAGCAATGACCCGAATCCAATCCGCTTTACGTTTATTCAAAATCATGCGCGCCGCGCCAATGTAAGAACCAATCAGGGAAGCGCCAGGCCGCGCCCGACCCAACGGTTCGTTAACGTTGGGCGTACTCAAGGAAAAACCAACCGGCTCGCCATCCTGTTTCTCGCACATAAAAATCAGACGCGGATCCAGAATAGGTCGCAACCCTTCCGCCAGCCGCTCAATTTCCCCATCCGTCATAGGCACAAAGCCCCAGTTCTTTTCCCAGGCGTTGTTGTAGATATTTTTGATGCGAGCTACCTCCGCATCCCAATCCTTGAGGTTGACGGGGCGGACAACCAGGTTGTGCCGTTCTTGAGCTTTTTGCGCCACACGCACAACTTTGGGCGGAATTTTGCCGGGCGCCGACACTTCCGCCAGGTCAATTTGCCAGGCCAGCAAGTCCATTGCTTTGTCGAAACCTGCCGCCCGCAGAAAATCAATGTAGTAAGGAGGATTGTAGGTCATCAGGAGGACAGGGGGCTTGTGGAAGCCTTCAATCAGCGTGCCACATTCGTCGTTGGTAGACAGGTTCATAGGCCCCAGCAGCCTCTCCACGCCTCGCTGCCGCCCCCATTCGGCGGCCGTATCCAGCAGCGCCAGCGCTGCTTCGCGGTCGTTCAACACTTCAAAGACGCCAAAATGGGCCACGTTTTCGCCGTGGAACTGGTTATGGCGGTGGTTCAAAATAGCCGCGATTGTGCCCACAGCCCGCCCATCTCGAAAAGCAATGAAATAATCCGCCTCGGCGTGTTCAAAGAAAGGGTTTTTCTTTTTGTCAAAGAATTCCAGCCGCTCGAAATAGAGCCAGGGAACCCAGTCAGGATCGTCACGATAGACATCCCAAGCCACTTTGATAAATTGGCGCAGTTGTTTATCGGTTTGCACGCGTTCAATTGTCAGACTCATGACGTATTTCCTCACAGGGTTGGAATCATTGATATTATGCGCATTGTAACATGGGGCAGGGAATTTTGCCGATATTGACCAGGCAGGATGAAACGCGCGGGACCTTCGTGGACAAACCAGGTTACAAAAGTCTGGCAGCTTTTGTAATGCCCTACAAAAACCGGGGGCGCTGCAGTCCCATTTGCGCCAGCCGCGCCTTGTGGCGGGCAATTTTCGTCTCCTCATAGAGGCGGGCGAACTGCGCCTGCGCCGCCTGGTAGGCAACAGCATCCCCCGTTATTTCCCACAACGCATAACCAATTTCTGCCTGCAACTCCACCTGTATCTCTGCTTCAAAGTTGTTCGTTTGCAGCTGGAGCAAGCGCGCCTGCGCCTGCTCCAGGTCGCCGCCCGCTGCCAACAAGCGAGCCGCCAGCAGTTCGCTCATCGCATGATAGAGCGAGCGACCAATCTCCGCAGCCAACTGCCCCCCTTCTTCGTTAGCCTGCTGCGCCTCCTGGTAGCGGCTCAGGGCAAACAGGCATTCGGCGTAGGACACTAACACCCAACACAAATAGTAGTGCGCGCCTGCCTGCCGCAAATGGGGGATGGCTTCGGCAAACAACGGCAGCGCCTCGGCGTAACGGGCCTGATATTTGAGGGTGTCCCCCATGTTGCCCAGGTGGCGAGCGACGCCAGCCATAGCGCCCGCGGCGCGATCCAGAGCCATAGCCCGTTCATAATAAGCGGCGGCGCGGCGATATTGGCCCATTTCCATGTGCACGTTGCCTGTATTGCCCAGTAAAGTCGCCTGCATGGATTTGTCGCCCAGTTCCTCAGCCAGTTTCAGGGCGCGGCGGTAATATTCCAGCGCTTCATCAAAGCGGTGACGCCGCCGCGCAATCACACCCAGCCCCCCCGTGCACATAGCCATGCCCCGTTTGTGATTGAGTTCCTCAGCAATCTGCAGGGCCCGCTGGTAGCAGCCATGCGCTTTATCCAGTTCGTCTTGCTGCCAGTGCAACAAGCCCTGGTTTTGGGTGAAGCGGCCAATGTTTTCGCGGTGATTGAGCCGCTGGGCAATGGCTAAGGCTTCCTGGATGTGGGCTATCGCTTCCGTGTAAGCGCCCGTATCTTTGTAAATGAGGCTGAGATAGGCATGGTTTTCGGCAACCTGCATCTCCTGGCCCAGGGCGCGGTTAATGCGCAGCGACTGCTCTTGCGCCTGAACGCACGCCTCCACCGCGCCCCGACTGCGGTGGACGGAGCCAAGAATACTCCAGATATGCGCCATGTCTGCGGAGTCATCCTGAACGACTTGCAGGGCCTGCTCCAGGGCGGCGACGGATTCCTCATATTCGCCGCGTAGTTCGTGCAGGCGGCCCAGGGCGATAAATGCCGGCACGCTCCCATCCCCTGTGCCAATTACCTGCCGCGCCAGCCCAATTGCCGTCTCCAGATCGCCCAACTTCTCGCAAAAGACAACCTGCGCCAGCCGCATCTGGTTCACCAGCGACAACGGCGCGCGCACATGCGCCAGCGCCAGGGTAACCGCTTCATACCCTTCCCGATACAGCCCCTTAAACTGGTAAAACTCAATCAGGTGCGCCAGCGCCGGCGCTAACAAATCGGCAGCCTGTTGCTCGACCGCCCACTGCCAGGCGGCGCGAATGTTGTCCAGGTCTGCCTGAATGCGGACCACGGCTGCCGCCGCCGCGGAGGGCTGCGCCGCTACCAGCGCCAAATACCAGGCAGCGTGCCGCTGCGCCAGCGCCGATTCGTCCGCCAGGTAAGCACGGGCAAACTGGCGCAAGACAGGGTGCAGACTAAAGCGTCCATTTTCCAGCCGCTGCAGCAGCGCGTGATCCAGCAAAACGGTCACGCTGGCAATGGAAGCCGTGGTGATGGCTTGAGCAGCCTCCAGTGTAAAGCTTTCCTGGAAACAAGTCATTTCGCTGAACGCAGCGCGGGCGGCTGCCGGCAGCAGCAACCAGGCATGTTCAAAAATAACGCGCAAACTGCGATGCCGCTCCGGCACGTCCTGCTTTGTGGCCACCAGCGATTCTCCGCCAGCAGCGATTTGCGCCGCCAATTGGTCAGCGGAGTAAAGCTGCAGCCAACTGGCGGCAATTTCCAGCGCCAGCGGCATACCCGCCAACAAGCGACAAATAGCGCCAATCGCCTCTGCATTGCGCTCATCTAGTTGGAATGCCGGCCAGGTTTGTTGGGCGGCGCTGACCAGAAGCTGCACTGATGGGTAAGCGGCCAGATCGGTCAGTGGGATGTCGGGCGGCGGCACAGGCAGCCCCACCAGCGGCAACCGCCACTCGCCGCGCAAATTAAGCGGCAGGCGGCTGGTTACCAGCAGGCGCGTCTGCGGCGCCTGCTGCAAAATCTGTTCTACCGCGCGCGTATCAGGCAGCAGTTGCTCGTAGTTGTCCAGCACCAACAACAGAGGCGGCGACTGCAGATAGAAAAGGGTACTCTCGTTCTCGTCGCTGTCGTCGTCATCGAACTGTGATTGCAGCCTGGCCAGCACGTCTGCTGCCGACAAACCATGCTTGCCCACCGGCACCCCTAACTGCTGGCCCAACGTCTGCCACAACAACTGCTGCGTAGCTACGGCGCTGAGGGGAACGAAATAAGCCTCGCCCATGTTGACCTGCGCCACCCAGCGCGCGGCGGCTTCCATGGCCAGCCGCGTTTTGCCCATGCCGCCCGTTCCCGTAAGGGTGATCAGGCGGGTTTGGGGATGGGTCAGGCGGTTGGTGATCAGGGCCACATCGTTGTCGCGCCCGATGAAGGTCGTCAGTGCCGGGGGAAAATGGTGCAGGCGGGCGGCAGGGGAGCGATCCTTGCGAATGCCGGCAGCCAGCGCCTTTGTCTCGGCGGAGGGTTCCACGCCTAATTCATCCGCCAGAATTGCCTGGCAGTGGGCGTATTGGGCCAGCGCCTGCGCTCGCTGCCCGGCCGCCGCATAGGCGCGCATCAGTTGGCGGTGGGCCGTTTCCCGCCACGGTTCCAGGGCCAACTGGCGGGCGGCATATTGCTGCACCTGTTCTGTTTGCCCCAAGGCCAGGTAATGATCCGCCAGACGGTCAAACACGGAAAGCGCCTGCTGGTGCAGTTGTTCGCGGCGCACCGTGAGCCACTCCTCAAAAACGGGGGCGCCAGACAGGGCCAATCCAGCCAGCAGTTCGCCTGTGTACAGATTGGCGGCGACAGTTAACTGCGCCCGGTCTTCGCTGCGCGCCGCCTGTTCAAACTGCTGCAAATCAACGGCGGCGCTGCCGGCATGAAACTGCACCTCCCCCCGCGTGATACTCAAATACCTGTCAGCGCTCCCCTCTGTCGTTTCCGCCAGCGCCTGCCGCAGCCGGAAAAGCGTCTTACGCAAATTTGCCAGCGCCGCCGCTTCGTCCCATTCGCTCCACAACAACGTTGCCAGGGCTGTGCGCGTATGCGCCCGTCCAGATTCCGCCGCCAGATACGCCAACAGGGCCCGCACTTTGTCCGTAGCAAACCCTTCAATGGGGCGGTCGCCAGCTATCACGCGAAAGTCGCCGAGCAGTTGCAGTGCAATCATGCCGCTAATTATATCAGGTTCAGGCAATCTACTGCCCTTCAGAAAACAGCGTCTTGGGGGAACTTTTTTGGAACGTTCTTGGAACGGCAGCCGGCGATAATGTCATTTAGTTGTGACAAATTCAGAGAAACAGAAAGACGAGGTAACCCAAATGAGCATGATTCCGATTACAGCAGATTCTTTACCAGCGCGCCGGATGCCGGCAGCCCCCGCCCTTCCCCTTGTCGGCGGCCTGCCCTACCTGATGCGCCAACCATTCGCTTACTTACAACAGGCGCAGCGCGACCTGGGCGACATTTTCGAAATCAATCTGGGCGTGACCAGCGCCGTCGTCCTGGGGCATCCCCGCCACGCGCAGTACATCCTGCGCGACAACGTGCGCAACTACCGCAAAGGCGGCAATATGTGGACATCCGTGCGCACCATGTTCGGCAACGGTCTGGTCGTCAGCGAAGGCGATTTCTGGCTGCGGCAGCGGCGCATGATGCAGCCCCACTTCCACCGCCGCTATCTGTCTGGGCTGTTTGCAGTGATGTTGACCGCCATTGACGAGCAAATGGCTGCCTGGCCTGCCGCTGCGGACAGCTTTGACCTGACCAGCGCCCTCAACCGCATGACCATGAACGTCATTGTGCGCACCATGTTTGGGGCGCAGTTGGCTGAGGCAGATTTCCAACGGCTGAGCGAAGCCATGACGTATGCTATGGATTACCTGCTGGTGGGCATTATTCAACAGTCGCTGCCTGCCTGGCTGCCCTTCCCCGGTCAGCGGCGCTACCGCGAGGCGCTGCGCGTCTTTGACGAAATCGTCTACCGCGTCATTGCTCGCTGCCGCGCTGAAGAAGGCGGCGATAGCCTGTTAGCCATGCTGCTCAACACCGTGGACGAGGAAACAGGCGAGCAAATGACGGATCAGCAGTTGCGCGACGAGGTCGCCACCATTTTTGTGGCGGGTTACGAGACGACATCCATTGCCCTGTCCTGGGCGGCGGATTTCCTGGCGCGGGACAACGCCTTACAAGCGCGATTGGCAGGCGAAATTGCCACCGTCGCCGGGCAGGCTGCGCCCGATTTGACGGCGCTGTCGCGGCTGAAACTGGCGCGCCATACGTTTCAGGAAGCGCTGCGGTTGCGCCCCAGCGCCTGGTTCCTGCCCCGTCTGGCTGTGGAAGATGATGAGATAGATGGCTATCCGATTCCTGCCGGCACGCAGGTGATCCTGCTCATCAGCCACATCCACCAACACCCCGGCTCCTGGGATGCGCCAGAGCAGTTCAACCCGGATCGTTTTGAGGATGATGGGCGGCAAACGCGCCATCCCTTCGCCTACGTTCCCTTTGGCGCGGGCCAGCGCCAGTGCATTGGCCGCGACTTCGCCTACATGGAAGGGCAGCTCATCTTGACGCGGCTGCTGCAGCGCTTCCAACTGCACCCCATCAGTTCAGAACCGGCTCAACCGCAGCTTTCCACAACCCTGCGCCCTAAAGGCGGCGTACACCTGCGGCTGCAAACAGACAACAGATAACGGAAAACAAGGAACGGGGAACGAATGGTGGATTGCTTCTCACTCACCACTCTCCACTGTTCACTCCCCACTGATTACTATTTTTCACAGGGGATGAAAACCATGACACCCAAAGACAAAAAGCTCGTTAAAGACACGTTCGCCCAGATTCAGCCCATAGCGGGGCAGGCAGCCGCCCTTTTCTACGCTCGTCTGTTTGAGATGGCTCCCGAATTCCGGCGGCTGTTCAAAAATGATATGGACGCGCAGGGGATAAAGTTGATGCAAACTATCGGTGTGGCTGTAGCCCATCTGGATCGTCTGGATGAAGTTGTACCCGTGGTGCAAAAGTTGGGGCAGCGGCATGTGGGCTATGGCGTACAGCCCGAGGATTTCAACATTGTCGGGGAAGCGCTGCTGTGGACCCTGGAACAGGGGTTGGGCGCGGCTTTCACCCCGGAAGTGAAGCAGGCATGGGCGACAGTTTATGGCGTACTGGCCAACACCATGCAGCAAGCCGCCTACCCTGTCGCACTCGTTCATTAAACCCCCTATCGTAGGGCGGGTTGGCAACCCGCCCATCCCTGTTTTCCGACCACTGTCCACTAGCCACTGATCCCTATCTTACAGGAGACGATGATGCAAAAACAGTACGATACCATTATTCTGGGCGCTGGCATTGCCGGCACGACCCTGGCTACCATCCTCGCTAAAAACGGCCACACGGTGCTGCTGCTGGAAAAAGACAGCCACCCCCGTTTTGCCATTGGCGAATCCCTCGTCGTGCGCGGGGCGCTCTGGCTGTGGTTATTAGGCCAACTCCACGATATTCCCGAAATTACCCACCTCAGCCATATTGAAACGTTAGCGGAACACGTTTCCTCCGGCTGCGGCTACAAGCTGACCTTTGGCTTTCTCTACCACCGCGAGGGGCAGGAACAAAATCCGGCGGAATCCAACAAACTGGTGCCGCCCCTGATTCACTTCACGTCCGACAGCCACCTCTACCGCCAGGACGTAGACCACTATATGACCAGAGCGGCGCAAAAGTATGGCGCGCATTATCGTGATCGCGTCACCGTGACTGACATGCACCTGGACGAAGACGGTGTAGCCGTGCAAATTAACACAGGCGAAACGTTCACAGCGCGGTATCTGGTGGACGGCACAGGCTTTCGCTCCCCGCTGGCGCAGCGCGTTGACCCCAACGAGATCAAGACCCATTCGCGGGCGATTTTCACGCACATGAAAAATGTGCCGGCATACGACGACGTCGCCCCTGGTGGAAAACCGCCGGCAGCTAACCTGTCGGCCACCTGGCATGGCGGCACACTGCACCACGTTTTTGACGGCGGCTGGATGTGGGTCATTCCTTTTGACAACCACGAACTGACGAACAGCAACCTGTGCAGCGTAGGCTTGATGTTAGACCCCCGTCGCTACCCCGTTAATAATGACCTCTCCCCAGAGGCTGAGTTTGAAGCCATTGTATCTCGTTTCCCTACCATCGCGCGGCAGTTGCAAGGGGCCACGCCCGTGCGCGAGTTCACACGCACCGGGCGCATCCAATACAGCGCCGAAACCAGCCTGGGATCGCGCTACTTCCTGCTGCACCACGCGCACAGCTTTATAGACCCCCTCTACTCGCGCGGCATGATTCGCACCTTTGAAACTATCTACGCCTTTAGCAGTCGCCTGCTGGCTGCCTTGCGCGACGACGACTTCTCGCCGGAGCGCTTTGCTTACCTGGATACCATGCAAGCCTTTCAGTTCCAGCGCACCGACCAGCTCGTCAGCAATGCTTATCGCTCCATGGCGAACTTTCAAATGTGGAATGCCTGGCTGCACCTGTGGCTGGGCAACGAACTGTTGACGGCGCTGTACCTGTGGCGGCGGGCGCTCAAATACATCCAATCCGGCGACAAGGCATATCTATCCAATCTGGACGAGTCGCCCAAGCCGTGCATGGCCGCTCCATTTGCCCCAGAGATCCAAAAACTGTACGGTTTATGCGCAGCGCTGCTGGATCAGGCTGAGGCTGGCGAAATCAGCTATGAAACGGCGGCGGATAAGCTGCTGGCGGCGTTGAAAAGCGCCGACTTCCTGCCCCACGTGGCTTTTGCCTTTGGCGAAGGCGCGGCCACTCATGCCGACTTTGTGCCCCAAACAACCGTCGCCAAAATCATGCTGTGGGGCAAGCTGCGCGCGCCGGCAGCGATGCGCAAAGAGATTTTCGACCTCCCCCTGAGCACCGTGATGAAGCTGGAAGTAGGCGCGCGCTTAAAGCCGCTGCTGCGCCGGCGCAAGCCATCGCGGCTCCTGAACCAGTCGCCAGAACTGACGCTGGCCGCGCAGCCGTCCAGGTAGACAGTTAGAAACTGGGTTTGGGGGAAAAACCCAGTTTCTACACAGCGGCATCCCCACATGAGATTGCCTTCAATGGATGGTGAACTACTGTTCTGGGAGAAGCGATGTTTGCCCTTCTTCCATCTGCTGTTTAAACCACTCCAGCGTACGGGCCAGGCCGTCGTGGATGGTGACCTGCGGGTCGAAACCGAGGGCGGCGCGGGCGCGGCGGATGTCCGCCAGGGAGTGGCGGATGTCGCCGGGCCGCGGCGGACTGTAACGGGTGAGGATGGGATGGCCCAACAGGTCGCTGAGGATGGCGACAATCTGGTTGAGGCTGGTTTGCTGGCCGCGCCCGATGTTCAGGATGGGGTTGGCGGCGCACACGGCAGCCTCCATAGCCGCAGCCCGCAGGAGTGCCTCCACCACGTCGGCAATGAACACAAAGTCGCGGGTTTGGTGGCCGTCGCCATAGATGTGGCAGGGCTGGCCGCTGAGGGCGGCGCGGCAGAAGATAGAGAGGACGCCGGAGTAGGGTGAGGTGGGGTCCTGGCGGGGGCCAAAGACGTTCATGTAGCGCAGGCCAATGGTTTCCAGACCATAGGCGGCAGCGTAAGTGGCCGCGTACAACTCATTCATTCGTTTGGCCGCGGCATAGGGGGTGAGGAGCTGCAGGGGCGTCTCTTCAGTTTTGGGGAGTGCCGGCAAATTCCCATACACCGCCGCCGAAGAAGCATACACCACTCGCCGCGCACCTGTTTGTCGCGCCGCCTCCAGCACGTTGAAAAAACCGGTGACGTTTACCTGGTGGTTGCAGGCGGGTTCGGCCAGGGATCGGGGCGCGCTCACCAACGCCGCCTGGTGAAAAACGACCTCACAGCCGGCCATAGCGGTGCGCACGGCGTCCAGGTCAGTCACATCCCCTTCTATGAATTCCAGCGTCGCCCCGGCCAGGTTCTGCCGCCGCCCCGTGCTCAGGTTATCCAGCACCCGCACCGTCTCGCCGCGGCGGCTCAACTCCTGCGCCAGATGGGAACCAATAAAACCAGCGCCGCCTGTCACTAACACACGCATAGATTACTCCTCGAAAAACGGCGGACAAGCTGTTAGTTTGTCCGCGCAAGTTGCCCGATCTGGCATAATCCACCCTTTATGATACACTTTTGACCAGATGGAAACATGAATTGAGGCCTTTACCATCGGCGGCGCACCACGAGGAATAGAATTTTTTTGACACGAATGGCACGAATTTTTATCACTGTCTCTGCGCCTCCGCGTGAGATAATTTTCTAAGTACAGGATTGCACAAGTACGTTCCTGGAACCGGCTAAAGCCTCCACTCCGGAGTGGACGCTTTAGCGGGTTTTGGAAAGCGGAACAAATTTACGCAACAATGTACTAAGGAGACAACATGAGCCACGGCGCACCACAGCCTGTCCTGAGCTTGCCGAAGGAATGGATGAAAATTTG
>CAZDSN010000051.1:0-7692 GCA_964507675.1 uncultured Ardenticatenaceae bacterium
CGAACGGTCAACCATAGCGTAGACGACAGGACAGGGATTCTTACCGAATGAGCCAGACGAAATCTATCGCCCTGGTTTGACAGCGACAATCCAGGCGGCGAATCCATGGTTGGTGACGACAGATGCATCCAGACCCACCCCCACTACCATTTCCCGCAGCGCTGCGGGCGTATAAAAACGGCTGCCCATTAGCGCCAGTCTTTCAAAAAGAGCCACTAATTTCCCCGATAGGCGATTGATATCGGGTTCCTCAATTACCAGTCGCCCGCCAGGTTGCAAGACCCGCGCCAACTCGCGTATTGCCTGGTGTTGGTCGCGGAAATGGTGCAAAGCATCTACCACCAGGACGCGCTCGAAAATGGCGTTAGGGAAGGGCAGCCGTTCTGCATGCCCCTGAACGGGCAGTAGACGCCCGGACGCCAGAAGGCCTTTGCTTTGGGCCTGACGCATCATTTTGGCGGAGGGATCGTTGATGATCAGGCGACCCACCAGGGGTTGCAGTAGGGCGGCAACGCGGCCTGTGCCTCCGCCTACGTCCAGCATGGGGCCGGGAGTGGGCAGATCTAACAGTTGGCGCAGTTGGCTGGGATCTGGCGGGGGGAACAGACGGTCGTAGAAGGGGGCCAACAGCCCAAAGTGGTCGAGCATAAGAAATTCTTTACGCTTGCTGCCAGCGGCGGCGTATGGTCTGGCTGCCCCACACCAGGATGAAGACCAGCGTACAGGCCAGCACAATGGCCGCCCCGGAAGCAATGCTGAAATAAAAAGAGATGTAGAGGCCGGCAATGCCCGCGCCCACAGCAATACCTGCCGCCAGCACCATCATTTTCCATAAACGGTTGGTCAGTAATCCGGCTGTGGCCGCGGGTGTAACCAGCATGGCTACCGTCAGAGCCACGCCCACGGTTTGCAGGGCCACGACAATCGCCACCGCTACCAGAATGAGCAGCAAATTGTTCAGCAGCGTGACGGGCAGGCGCAGTGTAGCCGCCAGTACCTGGTCAAAAGAGATGACCATGAACTCTTTGTAAAAGGCAACGATGGTTATCAATACTAGCAGCCCCAGGATGGCGGTCAGCAGCAGGTCTCCGTTGGAAACGCCCAGAACATCGCCAAAGAGAAAGTGCGTCAGGTCAACGGCGTAGCTGCGGACGGTGGAGATAAGGGCGATACCCAGGGCAAACATGCCGGCAAAAATAATGCCAATAGCCGTATCCTCTTTTAGCCGATTTCCCTGGCTGATTGCCCCAATTCCTAACGAGGCCAGGATGGCGGCGGCCATACCCCCCAGAAACAGCGGCCCCCGCGCCCCGCCGCCAACCAGGTAACCTACGGCCACGCCAGGCAAAATAGTGTGCGCCAGGGCGTCGCCAAAAAAAGCCATGCCGCGCAGCACTACAAACGTGCCCACAGTGGCGCAAACGACGCCTACCAGCATGATGGCCAGCGCGCCGCGAATCATAAAAGGGTAGGTGAGGGGATCAACGAGCCAGTCTAACATAGGCGCTCAACCGTCCATTTACATTTCGCCATGCCCACAGCACGTGTCGCCGATCACCAGGTCGCCATGGTCGGTATGGACCAGGCGCAGATGACCGCCATAGGCGGCAAGCAGATGGTCAGGGGTGAGCACGTCGGCAGCCTGACCAAAGCCAATCAGGCGGCGCTGCAGCAGCATGATGCGGTCAAAACGACTGGTAGCCAGCTCCAGGTCATGGGTGGCCACCATGACGGTGACCCGCCGCTGTCGCAGTTCGTCCATGATCTGCAAGATGTCTTCCTGAGAGGCAATGTCCAGTCCCGTCAATGGCTCGTCCATAAGCATCAATTCTGCTTCCTGGGCCAGAGCGCGGGCGATGAACACCCGCTGCTGCTGTCCGCCAGAGAGCGCGCCAATTTGTTGGGGGGCAAAGCGGCTCATGCCAACTACGTCCAGGCATTGGTGGACGTAGTCCCAATCTAGGGCTTTGGGGCGGCGGAAGAAGCCAATGCGGCCAATGCGCCCCATCATAACCACGTCGGCCACGTTAACAGGGAAGCGCCAGTCAACCTGGGTACGCTGTGGCACGTAGGCGATACAGATGTGTTGGCCGGGGACAGAACCGGCGATAGCCACGCTACCCTGGCTGGGTTTGCGAATGCCGGCGATTACCTGAAACAACGTGCTCTTGCCGGCTCCATTAGGCCCGACGACGGCCACTCGTTCCCCGATGGACAGGGAAAACGAGATGCTTTCCAGGGCTGCCTGCCCGCCGTCATAAAAATAGCTGAGGCGGTCTACGTGCAGCACAGGCAGATCGAGTTGGTGGTTGATTTTGTGCTGGCGTATTTCGCGCAAAATGGTCATGGTCTTCTTTCGCCGTTTCTTCTCAAAAAACAAGCTGACGCAGAGATGCCGAAGCCCTGATAAAAATTCGTGCAATCCATGTCAAAAAAACATCTATCGTGGCTTATGCCTGGATCATTTGAGAGCTTGTACGATTTGATGGACATTATACCGCATCAAGTCGAGATAGCTTGTCGCCGGGCCGCCGCTCTCACTGAGGGAACCTGTATAGATGGAAACCAGTTGGACGCCAGCGTCCTGGGCCATTTGGGTGGCGATGGTCGTATTCGCAGTGGTTCCGACAAAAATAGCCGGGACGCGATAAGCGGTAATCGCCTGCTGTAGCTGCGCCAGTTCCTGGGCTGAGGGCGCGGCGGCTGTGCTGAAGGAGGGGATGATGGCCCCCACCACTTCAAAGCCGTACCGTTGGGCAAAATACCCCAGCGCCTCGTGGTCGGTGACAATAATCCGGCGGACAGGAGATATGCGGGCAACCTCGGTTTGAATCCACTCATCCAGGTCCTGTAACTGTGCCTGATAGGCGGCGGCGTTGGCGGCGTAAATATCCGCGTGCGTGGCGTCCAGGCCGGCTAACGCCTGGGCAACATTTTGGGCCCAGATGCTCACGTTACCTGGATCAAACCAGACATGGGGATCAACGTTGTCGTGTTCGTGTTCCTCGGCCGCATTCTCTTCGTGTGCTGCTTCGGTTGTCAGCGTCAAAGGGGTGATGCCATCAGAAACGATAACCACTTGGGCGGCGCTGCCGGCATTGGCGATTAACTCGTCCAGGAAGGCTTCGAACCCCAGGCCGTTGACGAAGATGAGGTCGGCCCGGGTGACGGCAGATATGTCTTGAGCTACCGGCTGGTAGTTGTGCGGGTCGCTACCGGGGGGCATAAGGATAGTCAGGTTGATGTAGTCAATGCCAATCTGCTGCACAACGTCCCCAATAAGAGTGGAAGTAGCCACAACGTTTAGATTAGTCGCTGGTTTGCGGTCGCTGCTGCCCGCACAGGCGACCAAACCGGCCAAAATGAGAAGGGAAATGATAAAATAAAAGCGCAGATGGTTCATAGATGTGTTCGCTTCAAGACGCAGGCTGGGGATTATGGCAATCTGGCAGGCCCGTGTAACGGGAGATGGTACTCATGTGTGGTCAAATAAAGAGGGATTCAACGACAATCAGGCTGGCACAGGGGGCACAAACCAAAAAACTGCAGCCAGTGTGACTGGATGTGGTAGCCGCTGGCCTGGCTGACGCTCTGCATCAATGGCTCCAGGTTATCGCCGCTGAAGTATTCAGCGCGACCACAGTGTCGGCATATCAGCAGATGTTGGTGACCACTCACCGCTGCCACATACGCATGGCAGCCATCTGGCTGGTGCACCCGCTGGATCAGGCCCGCTTCCTCCAGTTTCTCCAGCGAGCGATAAACAGTCGTCAATCCCAGGCGAGGGTATGCGCTCCGCGCCAGATCATAAATCTCGGTGGGAGCCAGCGCCCGCTCGGCCCCGACCAGCACAGCGACCACCGCCCGCAGGGGATGCGTCAGGCGGTACCCTTGATCGTCAAGCATTTGCAGCCAGGTATGCGTGGTCATGGTTGTTGTGTTAAACTGATAATGATAAACATTTTCAATAACTGATTGGATTATAAGCGTAAGGTTGGTGGATGTCAAAACCGTCAGGCTGGCCCCGTGCCATTCTTCACGTAGACATGGATGCTTTCTACGTTAATGTGCATTTGCTGGATCATCCAGAAGATGCTAACCTGCCGCTGGTTGTTGGCGGGCGACCACAGCAGCGCGGCGTGGTAGCTTCGGCCAGTTATGAGGCGCGCGCTTTCGGTATTCGCTCGGCAATGCCCACCAGCCAGGCGGTCCAGCTTTGCCCTGACTTAAAGATTGTAGGGGTGAACCGCCAGCGGGTGCATGATTGCTCGCAACAGATAATGCTCATTCTAGGGGAGTATGGCCCGCTGGAGCAGGTGAGTGTTGACGAGGCATATATTGATCTCAGCCAACAGGCCGCCCCTGTTCGTCTTAGCGATACCATCCGGCAGCGCGTTAAGTTGGAAACGGGATTGCCGGCATCCATTGGTTTGGCCACCAGCAAACTCGTTGCCAAAGTCGCTTCCGAGCGGGACAAACCGGAAGGCCGTACCATTGTTTTGCCAGGCAAAGAAGCTACTTTCCTGGCCCTCTTGCCTGTGCGCGTGATCTGGGGCATTGGCCCGCGTACCGCCGAGCGGCTGGCGCAGTTGGGGATAGCCTCTTGCGGCCAACTGGCGCAGGCAGACCTGGCCGTAGTGCGCGTCGCGGTGGGCAACCATGCTGAGGAACTGCAAGCGCGTGCGCAAGGCATTGACAATCGCATCGTTGTCCCTGAGCGGGGGCCTGCTCGATCCATTAGCGCGGAACGCACGTTTGATCAGGATATGCGGGCCGCCCCGTTTTTGCGGGAGCAGTTGCAGTTGATGTGCGCCCAGGTGGGCGAATCCTTGCGCCAGGAAGGGTTGGCGGCGCATACCGTGGTTGTCAAGTTTCGCTGGCCTGACTTCACTACTTTTACGCGACAGAAAACGGTCAGCGTGGGGATTACGTCCAACGCTGATATATACAGCCTGGCCCAGGCTATCTGGCAGGAGCATTGGCCGGCTGGCCAGCCGCTGCGACTGCTGGGCGTGGCCGTCACGAAACTGGCCCCGCCCGCGTTGGAACAGATGGCCTTTGACTTTTAAGCGAGTCCCCCTATGAACGTGATGGATACCCCTTTCTTGCAAGTGGCGCGCGCCCTGGCGCGTGATTTTGCCATCCGCGCTGACGCTGCTGACCGGCAAGGCCAACTGCCTCTGGAAGATGTGGCGGCGCTGCGGCGCTCTGGCTATTTGACTCTGAGCATTCCCCGCATCTACGGCGGGCTGGAATTATCCCTGGCGGACTGTCTGGCTGCTCAGCTTGAACTGGCGCAAGGCAGCCCATCATCGGCGCTGGTGGCCGGCATGCAACTTCACGTTTTTGGGCATGAACGCGAAGTGCGCGCCTGGGACGAGGCTGTCTTTGCTCGATTTTGCCAGGCAGCCGTAACGGAAGGGGCCTTATTTAATTCGGTAGCCAGCGAGCCTGCGCTGGGCAGTCCTTCCCGCGGCGGCGGGTTCCAGACCAACGCCAGCCTGACGCCTGATGGGACCAACTGGATGGTGAACGGTCATAAAACCTGGACGACAGGTGGCCGCCATCTGACGCACATGCTGGTCCGTTTAAGTGTGCTTGGGGGTAATGGCGTGATGCTGATCCCACAGGGTTTGCCCGGCATTGAATGGCAAGAGACGTGGAGCGAATCGCTTAGTTTACGCGCCAGCGACAGCCACGACGTATATTTTCATGATGTATTGTTGCCTTATGAAAACCTGATTCAGCAGGGGGAGCGGCCACAGCCTAACGTCTGGTTCCCCATGGTGATGTCTGCCATTTACCTGGGGGCGGCCCTGGCTGCCCGCAGCGCCGTCATCCAGTTCACCCTGGAGCGCGTGCCGACAGCGTTGGGCCAGCCCATTGCCACGCTGCCCAAAATTCAACGGCAAATAGGTGATCTAGACCTGGGACTGCAGGCGGCGCGGGCGTTGTTGTTTGAGGTGGCGCGGGAGTGGCGCGGCGTCGAAGAGGATAGAGCAGCCATGATGCCTCGTCTGGCCGCGGCCAAATTAATGGTGACGGAGATGGCGAATAAAGCGACGGATAAGGCGCTGCAAATCGCGGGCGGTGCCAGCATCACGCGGGCGCTGCCGCTGGAGCGATACTTCCGCGACGTACGTGCGGGGTCTATGCAGCCGCCGGCGGGGGATACGGCGTTGGAGATGATTGGGCGAGCAGCTATTGGGCCGCTATAACGGCAAGTGTGGAACGATTTTCAAAATCGTGCAATATGCCGGAGATAATTCTCAAATTTGACAGACTCCCTGCCACTTTCAATCCAGGCTAACTGGAACAGGCTCCAGATGCCGCGGACTAACGCGGCCTGTGTCTCGCGCCCAGCCCAGAACGTCAATACGCAGCAGCAGCAAGGTCGCTGTAGCCAGACCCACCGTGGCCAGGATGAAAATCAGGCTGTAACTTAACCCTGGTTGCCCGGTGATAGCCAGAAATACATCCCGCAGTACGCCCCCCAAAAATGTGCCACTGCCTTTGCACACCAATTCGACCACTGTCCACATACCCAAATACGCACCCGCTTCGCGGGGCGTAGTCATGACAGCCATTAAGTTAAGGCCACCAAAAGTGTAGACGCCAAAGCCGGCGCCAAACAGGGCCAGGGCTGCTTCGACCAGATGAATTTGCGCCGTAAAAGCAGCGACAGCCAGCAGCGCCATACCCCCAGTCATTATCACCAGGCCACCCGCAGTGATAGCGGTATGGCGCTCAGGGGGGCGGCTGCGCCAGATAATGGCGCTGCCAATGAGGGTGATAACCGTCATGCCCAGCCAGATGCGGTTGAAATCGGTGGCCTCTCCCACGCTCAGGGCAAACACGTCCCGCCCATATGCTTCCAGTATGGCATCCTGGGACCAGGATGCCAGCGCTGCCAGTGAAAAGAAGATAAGAAAGCGGCGAGTGCGTACGTCCTGCCAAACCTTCTTAAAGGTGATAGTGAAGTGGTTGTGGGTGTCCCCGGTAAATGAGGGTTGTCTCTCTTCCGCCTGTTTTTTCTCTACCCCCACAATAGACGCAAACCAGAAAAACGCGCCGATGGCAGCGGTGACCAGCACCATTTGCTCGAATGTAGCCAGGTCAAAGGTCACCATCCAGCGGCTGTAAATAATGGCGGAAATAGGGAAGAAAACAATCAGCACCGTTTGCACAATGCTGATAGACAGCCCTTGCTTTTCCAGGGGAGCAGTGTCTCGCACCAACGCCAGGTAGGTAGAGCCGCTAAGCAGCGTGCCCATGCCGTAGATGAGGAAGCAGCACACAGCCAGCGTCCAACCCAACCAGTCGCCAGAATTGCCGGCAAAACGGTACATGCTTAACCCTAGCAAAGGCAGAGCCAGGACAATCATCAACCGCCCTAACCAGATGTAGGGCGTGCGGCGTAGTCCCCACAGCGGGCGGGAATCGGAGCGGAAGCCTGCCCATATGCTCAGAGGCGACAGGAAGTACCGTAAAGCCAGCAGCAAACCGACACCGCCGGCAGGGGCATGGAAGTCGGCGATCATCACCTGATTCCACACGCTGGCCACCAAAATGTCCACCATGGCCGAGCCAATGTGAAAACTGCTCAAACGCAGCGTTAAGGGCAGACTGAAACGGGGTTCGTTCATACTGAGACTTTTAGGGACATCCTTTCTAGAGAGACATTCTCTCTTC
>CAZDSN010000051.1:7792-12617 GCA_964507675.1 uncultured Ardenticatenaceae bacterium
TTCGTTCATACTGAGACTTTTAGGGACATCCTTTCTAGAGAGACATTCTCTCTTCTAGAGAGACATTCTCTCTAAATCGTATCAAACCTGAGGCGGTTTGCAAAACCATCGGCTAATTCCACTATCGTGCCGTGCGGGTGAACCCAGCCCAGGTGAACATGTTGGTGGGTTTGTTGCTGCCAATAATCAGCGGTCCAGGCACACCAGCCATAGACTGGTGGTTCGACAGGGGGAGGGGGCGGTTCCCATTGTAGCCAGAGAACGGGATGGGGCTGGGCTGCTGCCCAACAGCCAATGCGCTCTGGCAGCGACGCCCCTTTGTCTGGCAGATAGGTAGTCATGTACGTGTTGTAAATGACGACGGGATGTCGTGGCTGGCGGCTGGAGACGTGCCTGGTTAGGAAATCCTCTACTTCTTGCGGCAGCGCCAGCTTCTCAAGTTGGAATGCCTCTGTATAGGCGCGCCTGGCGGCAATGGCTTCACGCAGCCGCTGTAAGCGGGGCACGTGGTCGGCCCAGATGTAGGACATCAGCATCAGTTCATCGGCGGGGGTGTGCAAATGGAAGGGGAACAAATCGCCGCCGAGCCGGCTGAGGATACGGGGGAGAGGTGGTAAGGTCGAGGACAGCCCATGACCGCCACCGTGAACCTGGACGCAAAACTGCTCCGGTTGTCCCTGACCCAGGTCGAGCAGGGGATGGCCGCTGCCGGCATCTACTAACCGAAAATGTCGCTTATCTGCCAGTAAATTCAGGCCGGCGCTGGCGCCCAGGTCAATCAGATGCACCGCCGCCCAACCTGTCAGGTGCAGCGGCAGCAGCCAGGCCAGACCGCGCCCGGTTTCGTTTGTCTGTACATTGGCGGTTTGCATGAAGGGGGTCAAGGCGTAGCGGCGGGCCAAAACAACCTGGCGCAGCGTCGCCTCCAGCCCTGGCGCTGTGGCATCGCCGCCCACAGTGGGATAAAAAGCCGCCAGTGGTTGGGCGGCAGGTTCGCCGGCCAATACGTCGCGGTGCAGAGCGGCAGCCAGCACAATGGTAACTTCAAAAGGGGTTCGCTGGGCGCCGGCTTGTAGCAGCCATTTAACTAGCGGGTCGGTTTCGCCAGCCTCCCCTTTCTCTAACCAACCAGCCACAATACCAAAATATTTCGC
This sequence comes from uncultured Ardenticatenaceae bacterium, assembly GCA_964507675.1. Lineage (GTDB taxonomy): Bacteria > Chloroflexota > Anaerolineae > Promineifilales > Promineifilaceae > JAGVTM01. The sequence continues at coordinate 8,947 of CAZDSN010000051.1, forward strand.
ATAGAGAGGGGCGTAATCAGCGGCAAAACGCTCCTGGTCGCGGAATTTGCGGGCAAGATCATTTGGCGTCATGCGCGGCGTAAGATGTGCGTGACAACGGTAGCGCCACTGCCGCCAATGTTTTGGGTCATGGCAATGCGTGGGTCATCAAGCTGCGCGTCACCAGCTTCCCCGCGAAGCTGCAGTACGGCCTCTACCAGTTGATACAGCCCGGTAGCGCCCACAGGATGGCCACGGGCTTTCAGCCCACCCATCGTGCTGATGGGGATGCGACCGCCAGGGCAAATCTCGCCGGCCTGCGCCAGACGCACGCCCTGGCCTGGGGCGGCAAAGCCGCACGCTTCTAAGGACAGAGCGGCCATGATACTGAAAGCATCGTGCAGTTCAAACAGGTCTACGTCGGTGGGGGAAATGCCGGCCTGGGCGTAAGCGCGCTGGGCGGATTGCTCTGCGGCCAGCAGCCAGAGGGGGTCTTCGCGGTCGTGGATAGCTACTGTATCAGTGACCAGGGAGGAGCCGGCCACGCGCACCGCTTGCGGTGCTTTGGCAGCGGGGACCAGCAGCAGCGCGGCAGCGCCATCGCCAATGGGGGAAGCGTCGTACAGGGTGATGGGGTCAGCCACTGGCCGTCCTTTTTCATAAATCTGCGCCGAAATAGGTTCTTGAAACAGGGCGTTGGGGTTCCTGGCGGCGTTGGCGTGGGCGTTGAGGGCAAAGGGGGCAAAGTCGCGGTGCTGATAGCCGTATTGATACATGTAGCGGCGCATGATCAGGGCGTTAAGCCCGACAAAGGTGACGCCTTGTGATACCTCAAAGTCAGCGTCGGCGGCGGTAGCCAGGGCGGCGGTTGTTTCTTTACCCCTGGTTTCCGTCATCTTTTCCACGCCCACGACGAGGACGGCGTCCATTTCGCCGCTGGCTACGCCAATGATGCCCTGGCGCATAGCTGAGCCAGCGGAACCGCAGGCGGCTTCGACCTTGACGGCTTCGACGCCGCGTTGCCCCATGCGCTCGGCGACGAGCGCGCCAAGGTGACGCTGTTGGTTGAGGGTGCCGCTGGTCATATTCCCGACGAAAAGGGCGTCAATGCGGGAAACGTTGGCATCTGCCAAAGCGGCGCGCCCGGCGGTGACCGCCAGATGATGAACAGCCAGTTCCCAATGTTCGCGCACAGGTATCTGACCAACGCCCAGGATAGCAACTTCACGCATAGGGTTTCTCCAGGTAAAGGGTTTGGTTTTGCATTCTGGCGTGAATTATGAGGCAGCTTTTTTGCCAAAAACTATCAGGAACAGCTATGGCTGAGGGCGCAGCCACCAATTGCTTCCCGTTTTGCCTTTGGCGCTGCCCTCACCAGCGGGGATGACAGCGCTTTTACGGGCCACTTGGGGTACATACGCGCCCCAAGCGGCCCGCTGCCGGCATTTTAGCGTTTTTGGTTGGTCAGTGTGCGGCTAAAAGCATTTCTACGGTTTACTATGGCACTGCTCCTGATGGCTAGGAGCGGCGGTAACTGCGGCGTTTTTTCTTATTGCCGGCAGGCGTTAGACGGGACAGGTAGGCTTGAGCAGTCTTCTCGTCGGCGCCGGTCATGCTGCGCACGCGCTTGGTGGCGTCCAGCATATTGCCGGCTTTAACCAGGGTAGCAATCTCCTGTTTCACGTTGCCAGGGAGGACAATACGGTTTGTTTCCGGGTTGACAGGGTACAACGGGGCGTCGCTGCCGCTGCCAAACAATCTACTGAAAAATGCGGTGATTCGATTGGTCATGAAATGAATTTACCTTCTTTGAATGATCGTTTAGAGCTAAATGGATGTTGCTGGAGAAGGGCTGCCGGCATTTCCAGGGGATGAGAAAGCAGGCAGCGCCCAACTTCGCCAGAGCCCTGTATTATACAGAAGTCGGAAACCGTGACGAGGATTCAGAAAAGAAAAGCAACTGCCAGACCCCTCCAGAATTTTGCCGCCAGGGGTGTCAGGAATGGAAAGAGGCCCGGAGAAATTTGTGCCCTTTGCGGACAGTCGTTACAAAGAAAGCGCCGGCATTTTCTCTGGGAAATGCCGGCGCTTTCTGCCCACCGCCGCTGTCACTTTGTTGTCTCGTTTTAGCCTGAACAATGGGCTGTGGTCTGGCCGCAGCCAGATGCCTGTCACCCGTGCAAACGGTAACAGCCGGGATTCCTAATGCGAGTTGGCGCTGATTTTCATGGTCCAGTGGAACGGATCATCCGCGCGGCCATACTGAATATCTGTCAACGCCTGGTAAAGATGGGTGGTTACCGGGCCTGGTTCGTAGTTGTTGATGATGTACTCTTTGTCCTGGTAGCCAAACTTGCCCACAGGGGCGATTACCGCGGCTGTGCCGCAGCCGAAGACCTCGGTGATCTTGCCCGATTCCAGGTCAGATAACATCTCATGGACGTCAATGCGCGCTTCGCTGATCTCATACCCCAACGCCGGCGCCAGCGCCAGGACCGAATCGCGCGTGACGCCCGGCAGGATGCTACCGGTGAGGGCCGGAGTAACGATGCGCTTGTCATCGTAGACAAAAGCGATATTCATAGCCCCCACCTCTTCCACGTAGCGACCATGAATGGCATCCAGCCACAGGACCTGGGAGTAACCCTTTTTACGGGCTTTTTCGCTGACGTACAGGCTGGCGGCATAATTGCCGGCAGTCTTGGCTTCACCGATGCCGCCCACCACAGCCCGCCGGTATTTATCGGAAATGTAGACAGGGATGGGGTTGAAGCCTTCGTTGAAATAGGCTCCAGAAGGGGAGAGGATAATGTAGTGCAGATAGCTGCTGCTGGCGTGGACGCCCAAAGCGGTATCAGTACCGATCATGACGGGACGGATGTAGAGGCTGGCGCCGGGTGTGCACGGAACCCAATTGTGGTCCAGTTCTATGAGTTTGACAACCGCGCTGAGGTGTTCCTCTTCATCCACTTCAGGCATAGCCATGCGCCTGGCTGAATGATTGAAGCGGCGCATGTTTTCCCAGGGACGGAACAGGTTGACATTGCCATCTGGGCGGCGATAAGCTTTGAAGCCCTCAAAAATAGATTGGCCATAATGCAGTACAGCGCTGGAGGGGTCGAGACTGAAAGGGTGATAAGGACCGATAGTGGCCTCATGCCAGCCAATGCCGGCATCATACCACTGCGTAAACATGCGATCCGAAAATTTTGTGCAAAAACCAAAATTGCTGGTAGGAATCGGCTTAAGCTCCGCTTCCTCCAGCGTCTTAATCTCAATTTCCATAATTCGGTCTCCTCGATAATGCCGGGAAGGCGTGTTGTGAATCTACCTTCCGCCATGATTAGGAAGTGTGTGGGCGCTAAACAAACGTCCGGTCATTTGTCAAAGCGACAGCATAAACCGGCTGTGCTGATTACGTCTGCCTGCGGCGTCTGGCACAAGCGGATAAAGTTCAGACAGCCATTGGGCGGCGCTGCATCTGAGCGACAGATTCAATCACTTATAAACAATGTCACCGGTCAAGATGTTCAGATGATATGCTTCCAGGAAGCAGACACGTCGCAGTTAAAATTGTAACCTAATCCGCTGCTGGTGAAAAGCGCACGCCCCCAACGGTTTACCACCGATTCATCCATGGGGGTGTATTTCAGTTTCGGGGAAAAGGAAAAGTGAGGATAATAGGTGGTTAC
>CAZDSN010000052.1:0-4799 GCA_964507675.1 uncultured Ardenticatenaceae bacterium
TGGCGCTCGGAGCCTAAACTAAACAAAATAATGTTTTTGTGACGATGATGCTGGGCTTGTTCGGCCGTAATAGCCCCTTCTTCCAGCAGTTTCGCCACCAGACTTTGATCTTTGGTAATTTGTTGAATCTGGCCCTGTCGCCACAAGTAGCCGCGACTGTCACCCACATTGCCCAACACTGCCTGATTCTCGTGAATGACAATAACCACCATCGTGGTAGCCATGCCGCGGGCGTTGCTATTCTGACTGGCAGCCAGGACGCGCAAATCGGTGTTGGCCGCCTGCATGGCCTGGTAAAGTCGCTGTCCCCAATCGTCCTCTTGCGGCGTCGCCAGGAAGTGATGCAGCACACGCTGGGAGGCATATTCGCTGGCAATCTCGCCCGCATCCGCGCCGCCCACGCCATCGGCGATGAGATATATCCAACCGTTTTGGGTTTCCTCGCTCAGGGTGGCAGGCTCGTACAAGGCGAGAAAATCTTCGTTCAGGTCTCGAACCTGTCCCTTATCTGTTACAAGACAGGCATCAATCTGGCCCAGGTTGGTCATGATGGGGAGTGTAGTGTGTCCATTGGGAAGTGTCAAGAGGCTTGTTGAGGAGATAAAGTGTCAGGACGATCGAATAACCCAATAATGCGCTTGAACTTTTCGCAGGTGGTGGGGGAGTAGCCGGCGTAGTCGTTGTTGGCGAAGATGTAGACGGCTTGCATAGGGGGCAGATGGGGCTGCATTTCTTGCCACCACCATTGCAACCGGGGCGTGGAGTCAACCTGTTCCGCCACCTTTTGGGCGTAGCTGCCGTGCCGCCCTAGCAGGCGCAAATAGATAAAATTGGCCGTGGCATGGATTTGCGGCGGCATGTAAATGTAATCGGTAGAGGTCCAGGCGATGCCATACGCTTGCAGCAGTTCGGAAGTACGCCGCTTATACCAGGAGCGATGTCTGAATTCCACGGTGAAGTGGAGATCAGAGGGCAGGTGAGTGAGGAACTGGCCCAGTAATTCCCATTCGTTTAGGGTGAAATCAGGGGGGAACTGCACCAGAATAGGCCCGAGTTTACTCCCAAACAACCGCATTATCTCCAGGAATTCGGCCATTTGGGTGACGGCTGCTGCATTCAGGCGCAGATCGTGGGTGATGGCGCGCGGCGTTTTGGGGCAAAAAGTGAAGTCATCCGGAGTGAGGCTGACCCACTGCTGCACGGAAGTGGTGCGGGGAATGCCGTAGAAGGTGTTGTCCATCTCCACACCGTTGAAAATCTGGCTGTAATGGGCTAGAAAATTCTGCGGCGGCATTCCCTGGGGGTAGAAGACGCCATTGCGCCAGTCGGAATAGGCGTAACCCATGGTGCCTATAACGAAGGCCGGGGTGCCCATGCGTTTAGTCTCCACCTGCGTAGCTGGCGGCGGGGGTGGGAGCGGACTGCGGCGCATCCGCTGCCAACAAGGAAGCTGACGTGAGTACGAGCAAAATCCAGAGCAGGTCTGCCAGCAATAAATGAACCATTTGCATCCAAACGGGAGCCAGCAAAAGGACGTTAATAAAGCCGGCTATGAGCTGCGTGATGAAAGTAACCTGGATGGCGCGGGTGAGGCGGCGGATTCGGGGGTCCTGGAATTGGCTGTGGTAGATGCCGGCAACAATCGCCAGATACAACCCCACTGCCACGGCCACCACCGGGTGCCAGACGCGCAGCCGCACCAGGAAATGGGCTGTGGCCGCAAAATCTTGCTGGATTCCCTCGGCCAATGAGCCGGCGGGAAACAGCGTGTCACCCAAAGCGGTGATGGCTCCAGAAACGCCCAGGATGAACATGCCGGCATAAGCCACCCCCATCACCCCCAAAATGCTGCCCCGCCCCCGCAGGCGCACAGGCTGCCCGCCGGAAGCCCACCAGGCTGTCAAGGCCAGAAAGGCAATGAGAATGAAGGTATTAATCAAGTGGGTGCTGACGGCAAAGACGCGCGCCAGCGATTGGTTATGCGCGACCAACTCAAACAACACCAGCCCAGCCCCAACCAGCCCTTCGGTCAGAATAAAAATGGTCGAGAGGACTGCGCCGCGGCGGACGATGTGCCCTTTCTCGTAAGCGCGAAAAGCCCAGAAGAGCATAATGAGCACAAAAACGCCGGCTAATCCGCTGCTCAGACGATGGCTGAACTCCACCAGCGTTTCTATTTGCGGCGCACGCGGCAGCACTTCCCCATTGCACAAAGGCCAATGCTGGCCGCAGCCCGCGCCAGAACCTGTGGCCCGTACATATGCGCCCCACAGCACCACCGCCACGTTGTAGCCCAGGACAAACCAGGCGTATTTCGAAAAACGTGATAGGGTCATGTACTTATTGTACCAATTTTAGACCATGGCGGCAGTTTGCGGGCGAGCAAACCGGCCAGCCTTAGCAGAGAGGCCGCTGCCTACTTTCTCCCTCTAAAAAACAGTCGTTCGGCAGCGTCCAACGCTGTTCCATTTGTATCGGGGAAGGCGTGGATGTCGTGAAAGCCAGCGGCAGAAAGGGCGGCGCGGATTTCCTCTAGCGGATAAGCCCGCTGAGTCAAAACCAGATCGCTGCGCTGCCAGCGGTCGCCATCGGGAAAGAACAGGGTGGTCTGGAAATAACCCATTCTGGCTGCGGCATCGTACCGGTTACTGACAGCGACGACGTGGTCATCTGCCACAATAGCGAAAGAACCGCGCCAGCGCGCCAGGTAACCCGGCTCCATGTTCACGTCAAACAAAAACCAGCCGCCGTCGTAAAGGGCGGCATGGGCGCAGCGGAACGCGGTGGTCAGGTCATCCAGGGTCAGCAAATGGTTGAGGCTGTCAAAGGTGGAAATGACGGCGTGACAGGATGCCGGCAAGCTCACTTCCCGCGCATCAGCGAGCACAAACGTCACCCCTGGCGCGTTTTTCCGTGCGTATCGCAGCATCTCCCCCGACCCATCCACGCCTGTAACCATGTAACCTCTGGCGGCCAGGGTTGCCGCTAACTGCCCTGTGCCGCAACATAGATCCAGAATATGGGCGTCGTCGGGCAGTTTGTCGAGCAGCAGCTCCTGCAAACGCGGCAGTACACGCGCTCCAAAATCCCCCCAATGCTGGTTATATACCCAGGCAAAACGGTCGTACTCTGTATAGCGTTCAATGGCGGGCATTACAAATCTCCGCCGAGCGTCAGGAACTCTTTGCCGTGCAGACGATTCTGGATGTGCTCCCAGATGAGTTCCAGGTCTTGTTCATGCTGTACATAATCCAGATTATCTGTATCCACCGTCAGCACCGGGCAAAGCGTAAAGCCAGACACCCACTCTTCATACAGTCTGTTGAGTTGGGACAGATAGGTATCCGCAATTGATTGCTCATAGCTGCGCCCGCGCTGCTGGAGGCGGCGGCGCAGGGTGGGCACAGAAGCCCGCAAATAGACAACGAGATGGGGTGGCTGCAGCATTTGGGACAGCGTCTTGTACAGTTCCAAATAGTTTTGCCAATCCCGCTGGCTCATATGTCCTTGCTCATACAGGTTGCGGGCGAAGATTTCTGCATCTTCATAGACGCTGCGATCTTGTAGTACAGAACTGTTCCGCTGCAAGAGTTGGTGGTGTTGCTGCAGCCGGCGGGCCAGGAAGAAGATTTGGGAGTGGAAGCTCCAGCGGCTCATATCCTGGTAGAAGTCTGCCAGGTAAGGATTTTCGGCGACCGCTTCAAAAAATGGTTCCCAACCAAGCCGCTTGCAGAGGCGCTGTGTCAGGGTAGATTTACCGACGCCAACATTGCCAGCAATGGTGATGAAATACTTTCTCATAACGTCACAAATAGAGACTGCGCTGTCGCGGCGCCATCGCCAGCCAACAACGGGCTTTAGCTAAACACCTTCTTGGGCTGCCACTGGTCGTCAACGTGCGCTACAATGCCCAGGAATGTGCCGGCCTGGTCGTAGACGCGGGCCAGCGGGGCGTTGGGGTAACGAGGTTGGTGGGGCAGGCGACGGCCCTGGTGCAAATGGCTCACTTCCAGTGGAGACAACACCAGCAGCGGCAGGTGGCGCACTGTCCGGTCGCTGGGAAGTAACACCGTCGTTATGCCTGCTGGCGTTAAATCAGCCAGAGGGATAGCCTGGCTCACGTTGAATGGGCCAATGGCTGTGCGCCGCAGCGCAGCAACGTGACCGCCACACCCTAGCGCCTGTCCCAGATCGTGCGCCAGGCTGCGAATGTAGGTTCCCGTGCTGCACACAACGCGCAGCGTAATCAATGGCAGTTGGCATGACAGCAGCGTTAATTCGTAAATGGTAACTGGTCGCGCCGGTCGCGCCACTTCAATGCCGCGACGAGCCAGTTTGTACAGCGGTTGGCCATCCTTCTTGATGGCCGAAAACATCGGCGGCGTCTGTTCGATGTCGCCGCGGAAGCGGGGCAGGGCAGCGGCCACATCTAAGGGGGTGATGGTCACCGCGCGCGCCGCTACGATGGTCCCCTCGGCGTCATACGTGTCCGTTTCCTGCCCCAGGCAGAGCGTTGTTTCGTAGGTTTTGGGCTGCTCTGCCAGGTATTCGATGAGGCGCGTGGTCCGACCCAGGCAAACGAGCAAGACGCCGGTGGCTAGCGGGTCTAGTGTGCCGGCATGACCAACGCGACGGGTGTGGCTGAGGTGGCGTACCTGGGCGACAACATCGTGAGAAGTGAGATGCAGGGGTTTATCAATGTTGAGGATACCTTCAGGAGACAAGGACATCATCCACAAAAAAGCGCCCACCCTCACTCTGGTGCGGCGGCCTGCTCCTGTGTCTGTTTGTCCGCCTGG
>CAZDSN010000052.1:4899-12604 GCA_964507675.1 uncultured Ardenticatenaceae bacterium
GCCTGGGCGACCGCTGCCTGGGCAGCCGCTTGCTGTTTGATTTCCGCCAGACTGCGGACCACAATCAACTGCTCTGCCTCGGCCAACGGTCCAGGGATGGTACAGCCAGACGCCAGCGCGTGTCCCCCGCCTCCCAGGCTGGTGGCCAGTTCGGCCACATTCCAGGGCGGGCGGCAGCGAAAACCTACGTTGACGCGGCCATTGGCCAGTTCCATGATTACTACGCCAAATGCCGCTTCACTGGTATTGCCCAACATGCTCACCAGACCCGCGCTGTTAGCTTGAGCATAGCCGGCAGCCAGTTGTTCCGCGTAACTGATCGTGGTCCATAGCAGTCCATCCTGGAACTGCATATTGGACAACCCTTTCTGATACATGCGCAGGGTAGAAAGGGGTTTCAAATTCAGCGCTTGCATAGTGATAGCCGCCAGATCCGCTCCCGCGCCCATCAAGGCGCTGGCCGCCTGGATGGTTTGTGGCGTTACCCCTACAATTCGAAAGCCCAGCGTATCCGTAACAACGCCTGTAAGGAGACTGCGGGCAATGTCTGGCGTCAATGTCCATCCCAAGGCGACGCACAAGTTATACAAGATTTCTGCCGTAGAGGTGGCTACTTCATCAACCAGATTGATCTGCCCAAAGCGGGTGTTCGTGATGTGATGGTCAATGTTTATAATCGGCGGGCGCGGCGTGTCCAATCCCGCCAGCGACTGGCCCATGCGCTCTTCATCGCCGCAGTCAACGCCGATCACCAGATCAAACTGCCCCTGAATGTCAGGCTGGCGCACAGTAGTCGCGCACTCCAGGAAGTACAAATACTCTGGCACGGGATCGTCGCAGGCCAGGGTGGGGTTTTTGCCCAGTTGGCGTAGGATTAAGCCCATGCCTGTCAGCGAACCAATGGCGTCTCCATCGGGAGCAATGTGGGTGATAACTAAAATATGGTGCGCCTGGTTTAATGCAGCCTGGATGGCTGATAGGATTTCTGGAGACACGCTCATTCCTCTGGCCTGGTTTCCGTTTTGCTCAGGCCATCCAAAAGTTGGTGAATATGTTCTGCCTGGGACAAAGACGGATCCCAGTGAAAATGAAGCATCGGTACGGTTCGCAGGCGCAGCACCTGACCCAATTCATGCCGCAGAAAACCACTGGCGCTCTTCAGGCCAGCCATGACTTCCTCTTCGCGATTGTCGTTGCCCAGGGCGCTGACATAAATGTCAGCAGATTGCAGTTCGCGGTCAATCTTGACCTCAAGGATGGTCAGACCTTGCACACGTGGGTCGCGCAGTTCGCGCAGGAATAGTTCGCTTAAGATGGTGCGAATCTGTTCCGCCGTGCGTTGTTGTCGAATTTTACTCATAAGAATTTCCTGAGTCGTAAACCCGGCAGTGGTGGGGTTTACGCCGTTGCCGTTAAGCCGGTTCCTTTCGCTGCGTCACAAAGAATTCAATGATGTCGCCTGGCTTGATGTCATTCCAGTTAGCCAGGGAAACACCAAACTCAAAACCGGCTTTTACCTCACGCACATTTTCTTGTAAATGCTTGAGTGTGGAGACATTACCCGAATACAGCAGCGTGCTGCCGCGAATAACGCGGGCGCTGGCGTTGCGGCGCGCTTCTCCTGTACGCATAAAACATCCGGCCACGGTGCTGAGGTTGCGAATATGGAAGATTTGTCTGACTTCGGCGCGACCAATAATCACTTCCTCGTAGATGGGGGCCAACATGCCTTTCATGGCGCGCTCAACGTCTTCCAGCAGTTTATAGATAATGGTGTATAACTTGATGTCCACACCTTCTGTACTGGCGGAAACGCGGGCGGCGCTGTCTATAGCCACATTGAAGCCAAGCACCACAGCATCAGAGGCTGACGCCAGCATAATATCGTTTTCCGTAATGTCACCGGTAGCGGCGCGCAAAATATCTAGACTTACTTCGTCCATGTTGAGTTTGTTCAACGAGTTGACGATTGGTTCCAGGGAACCCTGAACGTCCGCTTTGATGATGAGATTAAGGGTCTTATTTTCCCCTTCCAGCAGTTTGGCAAAGAAATCATCCAGAGTGACGGTGTGTTTGGCTGTTACCTGCCGTCCTCTTTCTAATTCGATTTCGGCCACGATCTTGCGGGCTGTTTTCTCGCTGTCCACTGTCTTGAACTGCTCGCCTGCCTCTGCGATGCCGTTCAGGCCGGAAACGGAAACGGGCGTCGAGGGGAGGGCTTTCTTGATGCGTTTACCACGATAGTCAAACATAGAACGGATACGCCCGTAATGCTCGCCAATAAGCAAGGTATCCCCCTCGCACAGCGTCCCATTTTGCACCAGCACCGTCGTCATAGTGCCGCGCCCCTTTTCCAACCTGGCTTCCAGGACTGTACCGATGGGGGCAGCATTGGGATTGGCGCGGGGACGCGCTTCTTCTGCCGTCAGCAGGATGGCTTCCAGCAGGTCTTCAATTCCCCACCGCTCTCTGGCTGACACCTCAATAACCAGGGTGTCACCGTCCCATTCGTCGGGAGTCAGGCCAATTTCCACAAGCTGCTGCTTGACCCGGCTGGGGTTGGCCGATGGCAGGTCAACCTTATTGAGGGCCACGATGATGGGTACGTGGGCCGCGCGGGCGTGATCGGCGGCTTCTCGGGTTTGGGGCATGACGCCATCGTCAGCCGCCACGACTAGAATGGCGATGTCTGTCGCCTGGGCGCCACGAGCGCGCATGGCGGTGAATGCTTCGTGACCCGGCGTATCCAGAAAGGTGATGCTTTTGCTATCATGTTCGATCTGGTAAGCGCCAATGTGTTGGGTGATGCCGCCGGCTTCGCCTGCCTGAACATTGGTGGAGCGGATGACATCCAACAGCGAGGTTTTACCGTGGTCAACGTGCCCCAACATGGTGATCACGGGCGGTCGCGGTGACAGGTTCTTTTCTTCTTCTTCGGCCAGGATTTTGCGCCATGCTGGACGGTCAAAATCTTCTTCTTCCTCAGGTGCTTCTGTGGCGAAAGGCACGGCCTCAAAGCCAAGCTCACCGGCTACAATAGCTGCCGTATCGAAGTCAATCTGCTGATTGATATTGGCCATGATACCGTTGGTCATCAATTCTTTGATGATCGTGATGGGACTCGTTTCCATCAAGGTGGCCAGATCACGAACGGTAATAAAATCGGGTAGTTCAATGATCTTCTTTGTGGGGGTCGTCATAAATTTCTTCCTGCGCTGTAATACGGTCTACGCAAACCGGTTCTGAAGCGGATAGCCATTAGGGTGATGTTGGCGGCGGCGGAACCTGTTTAAGGCATTCGCGCCGCAGACGCATCCGAGGGTTACCTTAAGCTAAAACATAACCGGCACTTTGAAGGAACAGGTATGATCCCTGTTTTATCCAGAAGTGCCGGTCGCTTGATTTATTGCCCAATGGAGTCAATTTGACTTAGGGAATTTCAAATAGTCAGTGCATGATGTTTATCATTCCCGGCTGTCTGGCCCATTATGGTCAATAATGGTCAATTTATATGCTGCAATGACCTGCTTCTCGGCAGATGTTAAAGTTACATTCCAGGCTCTGTTGAGAATTTGCCCATGGATGGCTTTATCCCAACAGGTGGGTTGGTGGCATAAATAAGCGCCGCGCCCGCTGCGTTTGCCAGTGGGGTCAACGAGGACGCCCCCCTCAGGGGGAGCCTCGTCAGGAACGTACACCAACCGGATGAGGCGGCGCTTGTCCGTTTTTTGACCACAAGCAATACACGTGCGCTGCGGCATGTGTTTGCGGGCTGGTTGTGATTTTGCCGGCATTGCCATCAACATCTCGACGCCAACAGAAAGACGCCGGCCCTGTCATCAGGTGCTGCTGCCCAGAACATTCTCACAATACCTGTTTTACCGCTTAAAACTCATCGTCGCCGAACTCTTCCCAGCTTTCGCGGCGGCGACTGCCCTTTCGTTTCCGCTTCGTCACTGTTGCGCCTGTGGATTCGTCGAAGACCAACTCCTTGCCCTTGTGTTTCTTGCCGCCCTTGCGACCTGAGTCCACAGCAGTTTCTGCTTCATCGGGTGCGGGTTCAGTTACTACCACGATGGTTGGTTTAGGGGCGACCGGTTTCTTGGTCACCGTTGGCTGCACCAATGGCGCGGCCAGATCGTCAATAGGAGCTGGCGGGGCGACGGGCGTAGTCACTTCGGGGGTAATGACCTCTGGTGCGGCGACCGGCGCTGGTTCGGCGATAGTGGGCGCAAACGTTTCTTCCACCACAATTTCTGGGGCCGCAGTTTCTGGGGCTACGGTTTCTGGGGCCGCAGCTTCTGGGGCCGCAGCTTTTGGTTGTTCCGTCACTTCTTCCTGGACTTCTACCACTTCCACCGCGGCTGTTTCCACCTCTGTGACGGCCATCTGACCCGCGTAATACGCAGCGACAGCCTCTTGAACAACTTCCAGGGATTTCTCGCCAAAACCTTTCAATTTAAGCAGCGCTGCCTGGCCCAGTTCGATGTGGAACATAACGTCGCCTACACTGTTGAGTTCGTTTTCCTCAAGCAAGTTGACGATACGTGCCGGCAAGTCCAACACGGCGATAGGCAGTTCCCACGCTTCCTTGGGTACACGCTTGCGCGCTTCCACGCGCTGCTTGCGCCCCTCTTCCATCTTGCCCGCGCGCTCGCGCAGCACCCGCCCTAACGTACTGGTGACAAAGCGGTTCAGCAGGTTGTAATCCTCGGCCGTAATGGGGCGCGCAGCCTCTTTCTTGGCCAATACCAACTGCACTTGCTCCAGCATTTCCTTATTGCGGGCGACGTTCCGGTCTACTGCTGGATTGTCTAACAAGTTCAGCGACTCAGCGGCGGATTCTGTCAAACTCTTGATGTCAATGCGCCACCCCGTTAACTTGGCTGCCAGGCGGGCGTTTTGCCCTTCACGGCCAATGGCCAGCGAAAGCTGGTCATCAGGCACAATCACCACAGCCGTCTTGCCCTCTTCTGGATCATCTTCCAGGAAGACCTGAGAAACGCGTGCCGGGCTGAGCGCCTTGGCGATAAATGCCGGATGGTCAGCATCCCACTCGATCACATCAATCTTTTCATCGTTCAGTTCGCGCACAATGCTCTGAATGCGCACGCCGCGCATGCCCACACAGGCCCCTACCGGGTCAACGCCTGGTTGTAGGGCCATCACGGCCACTTTGGAACGCGCGCCTGCTTCCCGAGCGATGCTTTTGATCTCCACCTGTCCGTTGTAGATTTCTGGCACTTCCAACTCTAGCAGGCGGCGCAACAAATTGCGGTGGTTGCGGCTGACGATAATTTGCGGCCCACGACTGGTGCGCCGCACTTCCAGCACATACACTCGAATCTTGTCGTGGGGGCGATACCGCTCCGTGCTTACCTGTTGGCTGCGCGGCAGCAATGCTTCCGTACGGCCCAGACCAATGGTGATATTCTGCCCGCTAACGCTCTGCACCGTGCCATTGACTATTTCGCCCTCACGGGCCGAAAAGTCCTCGAATAATTGTTCGCGCTCTGCTTCGCGCACCCGCTGCAAGATCACTTGCTTGGCTGTTTGGGCGGCAATACGCCCAAAATGGGTGGGCGTGCTGTTCATGAGAACCATGTCGCCCAGGGCTACATCTTTGTAACCAGCGGAACGCGCATCATCAATACGCACTTCGGTGCGATCATCAATGATGGAATCCACCACCTCTTTTTCGGCGTAAACAGTAGGTTCGCCTGTGTGGCGGTCAATTTCTACCAGGACCTGTTGGTTGTTGCTGGCATTGACGTTACGCCGATAAGCCGAGACGAGTGCCGTTTTCAAGGCTTCAATGACGACGTCTTGAGGCAGGTTACGCGCCTGGCAGATTTCGTTAAATGCTATGAGAAATTCGCTTTTCACTGAGTCAACCCTATGACGAATTGATTTTGTCCTAAATAAAACAAAAAAGTGGGAGTTGCCCACTTTAGGTGCCACCTATCTACGCCCAAGTGTTCATATTATAACAGGATCATGCGGCGGCGGCAATGGTTCTACGCGCTCGTTGATTCTCCTTCACCACTTCTGGTGAATCCTGGCCCAAAATCCACGAATCCTTTGCTATATCAGGCTGGAAAGCATATGATCGGGAGCGGTATTGCGCCAGGTGTTGGTTCCATTCTGTGGCTGGCAAATGCAGGCGACTCTGATAGGCTGCTGCGCGACTGCATAAGTCTAAACGTTTCTCTCGGGTGACCGCATTGGCGGTCGCACTGGCGCGTCATCTAACCGTAATCATAAAACAACATGGAGGATATTTGTGAAAGTAAGATACCTGTTCATCCCCTTGCTCCTGGCCGGTCTGTTTGTCATAACCCGGCCTACGTTTGCAGCCGCTTCCCCTGCCGTATCGTCACCCGCTTATCGTGAAAGCCCAACGGCTATCAACACGGATGTTTGTGGCACCATCATTCACCACACCACCTGGATGCTGGCCCAGAGCCCATACATCCTCACTTGTGATGTCGTGGTTATCAATGATGTCATCCTCACCATTGAACCGGGTGTGGTCGTCAAAGCGAACAGCGCCGATGATGACCTGCACATCTACGGTACATTGGTGGCGGATGGCGCGCCCGGCCAGCCTGTCGTTTTTACTTCCTACAAAGATGACAGCTACGGCGGCGACAGCAATGGCGACGGCAATGCCACCAGCCCGGCGCCAGGCGACTGGGGCGGCGTCTATTTGCATCTGGGAACGTATGACAATGTCGTGGACAACACGATATTCCGTTATGGTGGCAGCAATGCTGCCCAGGGCGCAGCCTCGTTGTTCCGGGCTGACAATGAAGATATAGCTGCCAGCAGCAGTACATTTGAGTATTCCGCCGCCTATGGCGTGTACGCTCTGGGCACAACCGCCGTCATTAACGTCAACCTGAATGGGAACACGTTCCGCAATAACAACAGCAATGGTTTTTATGGCCTGACCTCCGGTATCAGCAGCAGCACTACCCTGGTCAACAATGCCTACGAGAACAATGTTGGGAGCGGCGCCCGCCTGTTGCTCAATGATGGCAGCGGCAGCCTGACCTTGCAGGGCAACAGCGGCAGCGGCAACACGGTCAACGGCGTGGAATTGTCCGGCGGCGTCAATGGCGCATTCAGTGTCAATGGTTCGGCCCAGACGGGTTTTGTGGCCGTGTTGGTGAGCGACTTCACCGTGAAAGCTGGGGCCAGCCTGACGCTAGCAGAAAACACGGTGCTGAAAGCCAGCGGCAGCGCTACCGATCTGCACATCTATGGTAGCCTGGTATCCAATGGTCTACCTGGTTCGCCTGTCACGATCACGTCCATTAACGACAACAGCGTGGCCGGAGACGGACGCGGGGCAGCCATTGATGCTGCGCCAGGCGATTGGGGCGGCGTCTATTTCCATGCCGGCAGCAGCGGCAACGTCTTGAGCAACCTGGATGTGGCTTATGGCGGCAGCAACGCGGCTCAGGGGGCCAACGCCAACCTGCGCAGCGATAACGTGGAACTGACCATCAGCGACAGCACCTTCCGTAACAGCGCCCTGGACGGACTTTATTTTGTCAGCAACAGCGGCAGCCCATCGCTGACCGTGCAAAGCAGCGACTTCTCCAACAATGCCGGCAATGGTGTGAACCTGTTAGCGAATGGGGCCGGACTTGTCGTTAACCTGG
This sequence comes from uncultured Ardenticatenaceae bacterium, assembly GCA_964507675.1. GTDB lineage: Bacteria > Chloroflexota > Anaerolineae > Promineifilales > Promineifilaceae > JAGVTM01. Next base: position 12,570 of record CAZDSN010000052.1, read on the forward strand.
GTGGTAACGATTTCCAAAACAACAGCGCTGCCGCC
>CAZDSN010000053.1:0-12536 GCA_964507675.1 uncultured Ardenticatenaceae bacterium
CCAGCGGAAAGGCGGCACGCCAAAAGCAATCTGGCGCAGCGCTGCCATCACGAAATTCTCGCGCCGATTTTGGGGCGGCGAGTCCAGCCATACCCTGGCCCGAAAACCGGCCGCCATCAATGCCTGGCGCAGACTGCGCAGGTCTTGTTCATTGACGTGTACATCTTGATTCACAGGCGTGATGGCCCGCGGGTCTTTGGGGTAACTTTTCCCTTGCCCCATGAGGGTGCGTACCGTGCGCACCAGGGGATAAGCATATTGGTCGTACCAGCGATTAGGGGCTGTGTGAATGATGAACCGGCCCTCCGGCTTCAGCACGCGCCGCACTTCCAGCATGGCGGCGTGCAGTTCCCAGGGATACAGGTGCTCCACCACGTCGAACATGAGGACGCGGTCGAAATACCCGTTGGGGAAGGGCAGACGCTTGGCATCGGCGCGGCAGACGCCGGCGGGCGTGCCGGCATATTTGCCTCCTTGCAACGCCTGCGCCTCATTGGCAATCGTTTCCAGGGTCATCCGCGCAGCCACTTCGGCATAATCCATGCCATACGCCTCTACCCCCAGGCGCATACAATGGCGTACAATTTCACCGCGGCCACAGCCCACATCCAAAAGCTTCATGCCGGGCGTTACCTCGGCCACGGCAAAAGCTTCATTCAGGCGCCGCGACAAGTGTTTGCCTTCCGATTCTAGAAAAATATCGTATCCTTCGCAGGCTGTCAGGAAATACTCTTCCGTATAGAGCGTAGAGGGCAGCGACTTCAGTTCTGGATCATCTTGTCTATTCATCGCTGCGCATTATAAAACAGGGGGAAGGGAGCGTCAAAGAAGTTGGCGTTTCGCCAACAGACGCTAATGCCGGCAAATAACGGGATTCCGGCAATTTTGGTAGAACTTTATTGACCATCCTGCGTAATACAAGATAGGACGTCAGGAGAGAAAAACTTGAACGAGGAACAACTCTGGTTGGAACACGCTCGTCGGGGTGACAAAGCGGCTTTTGGCAAATTGATCGAAGCCTATCAGACCCCCGTGTACAACCTGGCTTATCGTATGCTGAATAATTCGGCGGAAGCGGAGGAAGCGGCGCAGGAAGCGTTTATTCGCGCTTACACCCGCCTGGACAGCTACAATCCAGCGCACAAATTCAGCACCTGGATGCTGTCTATCACCTCAAACTACTGCATTGACTTGATCCGCAAGCGCCGCGCCGTATTGCTTTCTATTGATGAACCTTTGCCCGCCCACCCGGCGCTGCAAACAGACAAAGCCAAAGCGCCAGAGCGGCAGGTGGTAATGGATGAGCAGCAGCAGATGGTGCAGACTTTATTGGCTGAGCTGCCTGAGGATTATCGGCAGGCGGTGGTGCTGCGCTACTGGTACGAGATGTCTTATGAAGAGATTGCCGAGAGTATGGAGACCAGTGTCAGCGCCATAAAGTCTCGTCTGTTTCGCGCTCGCCGCCAACTGGCGGAGGTAGGCATGGCCATGGGGTTGGCCCCAGAAGTAGAAATGGCCTGACAGGCGCGTCGTGAGATAGCGCAGCGGGCATGCGCCACGAGAGCGTGTGCGGAAAGGAAAAAACAATGATGAATAGGGACGAAGAAATTTACGCGATGATGATGGAGGCGCTCGACGGTGAGCTGGCAGCAACCAGTTGGCAAGAGCTGGGGGCTCACCTGCGCGCGCGTCCTGATCTGGCGCGGGAATGGCGACTACTGCAAAACATTGATGCGCTGCTGCGCGAAACGCCGGCGCTGGCGCCGGCGGCAGATTTTGTGCAGCGCACGCTGGTGCGCCTGCCAGATGGTCGGCAGCGCGTTTGGGCCCTGGCCACTGCTTATCTTTTGCTGCTGGTGGGCGGTTTGCTACCGCTGGGGGTCATCATCTGGTTTGTGACGGTGTTCGGCGATGCGCTGGTCCAGCCCAGCCTGTGGCGCGGTCTGGCGCATACGTTGTCAGCGGTGGTCAATGTGGCCCAGACGGTCTTGTCTGGACTATGGCAGGTGCTGGCGGCTGTGGGACGGCAGGCCAGCGAGCAACCAGGCATTTGGGGCTGGTTGTTTGTCATGATCGGTCTGGTGATGCTGTGGCGCGGCGTTTACCAACAACTCATGCGACCGTCGTCTGACTGGACTTCTGGGCGCGCTTGAGATGAGGGAGTAGATAACGATGAAACGATTTAGCTTAGCGTTGGCGCTGTTCTTCATTTTAGTTGTGCCGGGCGTGGTCTGGGCTGCGCCTGCCTTCAGTCCCATTGTGATTGAGGCAGATGAGATCGTCAACGAGGATTTGCAGCTTTTTAGCGACAGCCTGACCATTGAAGCGGGAGCCATTGTCAATGGCAATATTACAGTGGTAGGCGGCAACGCGGACATTGCCGGCAATGTCAACGGAGACATTACCGTTATGGGTGGAAATGTGGTGTTGGATGGTCCGGTTGCCGGCAATTTGACCATCTTTGGCGGCAACCTGGACATTGGCGAGAATGCTAACCTGAAGGGCGACTGCGTTACCCTGGGCGGCACTGTTACCACAGCCGCTGGAACATCTGTTAGCTGTACCAATACCCGTAATTTCTCATTGCCATTCCTGGGCACAATCCCGTCCATCCCGCCCATCCCACCTATCCCCAACAATGCCCCAGCGGACATCGGCGATGCCGCGACCACCCACAACGCGGCCAGCCGCTTTGCTGGTTTACTGGGGCGCACCCTGCTACTAAGCGCTCTGGCCTGGCTGGTAGCATCTGCCTGGCCCACTCACCTGGGGCGGGTGAAGCAAGCGGCGCAGCAGCGAGCGTTGGCCAGCGGGGTCATTGGATTATTGACGACGGCGGCCGTTGCCTCGTTGGCGGCGATCATCGCCATTATTTCCACGCTGCTGCTCATTGTTTGTATTGGGCTGTTGGGCTACCCCATTTTGTTTGCCATGGGGGCTTTGTTTGCCCTGGCCGGGGCGTTAGGCTGGATTGCTATGGGCAGCATTCTGGGCGAACGGCTGCTGCAAAACAGCGCTATGAAGGGGAATCAGATGGTGAACAGCACGGTTGCCGGCACAGCCCTGCTCACGTTTGGTCTGGGTTTGCTGCAACTGCTGCCGGTATTCCTGATCGTGCCGATCCTGGCTGGATTGGCTACGTTTGTCATCGTTAGCGTTGGCCTGGGCGCAGCCACCCTGACGCTGTTTGGTCGCCATCCGTATCCGGCGGAGGCGGTTGTGGGTAGCGGCAAGATAGAGGATGTGCTGGCTACGCTGCCAGAGAAGTAGGCAACAGTTTAAGAATGGCTTCCTGCCGCTCCGGGGTGTTGGCGGAGCGGCTTTTACTGACTGGATAAAAGGGCGGGTCACAAGACCCGCCCTTTTTTGTTAGCCCAGCCCCATTTCCGCCGCTTTGCCATCTAGCTTGCGCGCCAGTTGGCCCGTCAGGTGACCGGAAACCATGCGTACCCACACAGGGCCAGCCAGCCCCAGAACAATCGGACCGCAAATGGTAATAACGGAAACGCTGGCAACCACGCTGACAACCAGGTTAGCCAGGATGATACCCAGGACGATCATGGCCAGGTCGCCAAAATTGTCGCGCACCATTCCCCAGATTTCGCCAAAACGGAAGCAGGCGGAGAGATCGTTAGTGCGCACGTATTGGACGTTAATGATGGGGGAAATAACGGCAAAAGCCAGACCAAGCAAAACGAGCAGGCAAGAAAGCAACAGCCAGATGATGAAAGCTGTCCCCGCCAGGGCAGCGGCCAAATCCTCGCTGCCGCCGCTAAATGCCGGCAGCACAAACACGCTCAAACTGACGCACATCAACAGCAGTAGCGGCAGGGCATATACCAGCTTAGCCAGAAACAGATAGGCCCCATCCTTAAAAAAGCCGGCCCAGTCTTCCCATGCCGGCAGTGGTTTCTCCACGCCCTTGATGACGTTGCGGGTGATGGCAACTTCATACCCGTATACGAGCAGCAGCGGCACCATCAGCAGGAATGGCGAAAGCAGCATTATCAACGCGCCAATCACCATTTTGGTGACCCACTGTTGGTCTTCATAAAAAAAGGTAAACGCCTTGCCGAAATCCATTTTTTCCTCCCAAGTCAGTAAAGGTGCTCACAAGAGCAGATGGAACCAGAACAGGGCAGATTGTAAAAGCCTGCCGGATATTCGTCAATAAACAGCGACGGTCCATGTGGTAATAAGAATAGTTGTCCGCAAGGCTCCAGTTCGGCTAGAATACCCCATACTTGCCGATTTTAGTTGTCGCTTGCCCAACCGTCTATTTCTGCGCCCACTGTGGCCCCATCCGCTGTGACAATTTAGAAAGTCATCCATTCCCTATGAACAAACCATCTTTCTGGCAGCGTTTTAGCCGTGCTGTGTTAATCCTTATCGGTGTGCTGGCCCTGGCATACCTGATTGCTCGCGTTCTTGCCCGGCCTGCGCCCGCACATGCCTGGTTTACGCCGCGACCCGGCGAGTATCAGCCGCTGGTCTTTGCGCATCAGGGGGGCGAGAATCTATGGCCCAGCAACACCCTGTTTGCCTTTGACCAGGCCGTTGCTTTAGGCGTGGACGTGCTGGATACAGACATGCACATGACCCGGGATGGCGTGTTGGTGCTGATGCACGACGAGACCGTTGACCGCACCACCAATGGCGCTGGGGCCATCCGCGATCTGACGCTGGCGGAAATTAAACAACTTGACGCAGGCTATCATTTCAGCCTGGATGGGGGTCAGACATTTCCATATCGCGGACAGGGCTTGACCGTCCCCACCCTGGAAGAGTTGTTTCAGGCGTATCCGCAGCTACGTTTTGGCATTGAGATCAAACAGACGGAGCCAGTGGCCACGGCGCAGCGGTTTTGTGCGCTGATGCGTGAGTACGACATGCAAGATCAGGTGTTGGCGAGTAGTTTTCGCCAGGCTAACATGGACGCTTTCCGTCAGGAATGCCCGGAAGTCGCTACTTCTGCCACGGAAGATGAAGTCCGCTTGTTTTACGTTTTGTTTCGACTGGGTCTGAGCGACACGCTCACGCCCAACTACAATTCGTTTCAAGTGCCTGAGACCAGTGGCAGTATTCACATTCTCACGCCTGCTTTTGTAGCTGCCGCCCACCGGCGCGGGTTGGCCGTGCAGCCGTGGACGATTAACGAAGTGGCCGATTTGCAGCGTATCCTGGCCCTGGGGGTGGATGGCATTAACACGGATAACCCTGACAGGTTGTTAGATTTGTTGAAGTAGGCGTTCCTATGAGCAACGTCGCCACCAGGCATAAAAACGGGCTGTCGTCGTAGGTCAAGACGCGGTCTTGACCTGACAAAGGCGATAGCGGCTATCGCACGGCGTTTTGTCTTACATTTTACAGGAGGGTACGCCCTTACCTATGGGGGGCGACGCACCACAGCCTGCCTCTTTGACAGGCTCAAGGCAAGCTCTGAGCTTGCTGAAGGGAGGGATGAAAATCTGTTCAACATCTCAGCGTTCTCCGCGCCTCAGCGTGGGACTATTCTCGAAGGAGTCTGACTTCTGGGTTGCCTGAGGCTATCCTTATGCGTTAGAATGCCGGCATGTCATCATACCGCATCCTCTTCATGGGCACGCCTGAGTTTGCCGTGCCCACTCTGAAAGCCTTGATTGCCACCCAACAGGTTGTAGGCGTCGTCACTCAACCTGACCGCCCCGCCGGGCGCGGGCAGCAACTGCGCCCCTCTCCCGTAAAAGTTGTGGCTCAGGACGCCCACATTCCTGTCTACCAACCCAAGTCGCTGCGCGATGAGGACGCCGCCCAGCCGCTGCGTGACTGGCGGCCGGACGCCATTGTCGTGGCCGCTTTCGGCCAGATTTTGCGCCCCCACGTCCTCGATTTGCCGCCGTTGGGCTGCTACAACGTCCACGCTTCGCTCTTGCCCCGCTGGCGCGGCGCGTCCCCCATCCAACATGCCATCCTGGCCGGCGACGCCGAAACAGGCGTCAGCCTGATGCGCATGGACGTGGGACTGGATACCGGCCCTGTTTACGTCCAGCAAGCCATACCCATTACGCCTGATGAGACTGCCGCCATCTTGCATGATCGCCTGGCGGCGTTGGGCGCTGACCTGGTGGCCCAATACTTGCCGGACATTCTGGCGCAGCGCCTCATGGCAATTCCTCAAAGCGATGAAGGGGTTACTTATGCGCCCCTGATCAAAAAGGAAGATGGTCGCCTGACCTGGCAGCAGCCGGCAGCCGTGTTGGAACGGCAGGTGCGGGCCATGTTCCCCTGGCCGGGCGCTTTTACTACCTGGCAGGGAACGCTGCTGAAAGTATTGGCCGCAGCGGTAATACCTGCTGCGGAAATGCCTGTTGGTTTCCCAGGTCAAGTTGTGTCGCTGGCTGATGGCGCTGCCGTATGCACTGGCGCCGGCGGTCTGGCGCTGCGCCAGGTGCAGTTGGCTGGCAGGCGAGCCATCAATATAGCTGACTTTTTGTCCGGTCAACCCGGTTTCTTAGGGAGCTGTCTGGAATGAGGCCATGAACATTCTTGTATATGGCGCCGGAGCCGTTGGCGGCTACCTGGGCGCAAAACTAATGGAAAGCGGGCATGCGGTCACCCTGGTTTGCCGCCCTCTGGCGGCAGAGGCCATTACCAATCATGGTTTGACTATCCTGCCGGCATCTGCCGCCGATCATCCCACCCACGTTACCCCCCAGGTTGTCAGCTCCCTGCGCCAGGCCATGCTGCAAAATCGAACCTATGACCTGGTGATTCCGGCCATGAAGTCGTATGATGTGGACAGCGCCATTAATGAGTTGGTCGCTTTCTATCCACAAGTGCCGATGCTGCTGACCGTGCAAAACGGTATCGGACTGGAAGAGAAATTCATGCAGCAGTTTGGGCCAGAACGGGTAGTGGCTGGTTCTGTCACCATTCCTTTGAATTTGCAGGGGGCCAACATCATCAAACTGGAGCGGGGCGACCGGGGGATAGCCCTAGCGCCCGTCCAGACCAGACAGGACATCACTCAATGGGTTCATTTGCTCCAATCTGCGCAAATTAACACCGTAGTGGTGTCCGACCACCGCACGCTCAAATGGTCTAAAGCCCTGCTGAACATGGTGGGTAACGCCACTGCCGCCATTCTCAACCGCCACCCGCGCATTGTCTACAGTTATCGCCCCACCTTTAAGCTGGAAGTCGTGATGCTGAAGGAGGCGTTGGCCGTGGTCAAGAAGCTGAAAATCAATCTGATCGATTTGCCTGGCTCGCCTACGCGGCGGCTGGTTTGGGCGCTGCGCTATTTGCCTGAGGGGCTGCTGCAGCCTTTGCTGACCAGGGCTGTGGCTTCCGGGCGGGGAAATAAGCTGCCATCGTTCCAGGTGGATTTGAATGCCGGCAAAACCCAAAACGAAGTCCTTTACCATAACGGCGCCGTGGCCCAAACAGGACAAACCCTGGGACTGCCCACCCCCATTAACGCTGCTCTGACCCACATCCTGCTGCGTCTGGCGCAGGGCGAATTGGATCGCGAGGCGTTTAGCGGCAATCCCCAGGCGCTGCTGCGTGAAGTGCAGCGCTTGCGCCAGCAAAGGCAAAGCCAGGAGCCCTAGATGCGGGTCAACGAACAGCAACTGCGCCAGGAAATCGTGCGCATCGGGCAGTTGATGTATGGCAAGGGCTTTATTGCCGCCAGCGACGGCAATATCTCTGCCCGCCTGGGGCCTGATCGCCTGCTGATTACGCCGTCGGGCCTGCATAAGGGTTTGCTGGAGCCCGATCAACTGCTGGTGGTAGACGAAAGTGGGCAAATGGTAGGCTCTCGGCGCGGCCTGAAACCGACCAGCGAACTGCCCATGCACCTGGAGGCTTACCGCCAGCGGTCAGATATCGGTGCCGTAGTGCATGCCCATCCCCCTGTTTCCGTGGCTTTGTCAATTGCCGGCATCCCCATGACCGACTGCCTGCTGCCCGAAGTGATCGTCTTCCTGGGCTTGATTCCCACCACGGCCTATGCCACCCCCTCCAGCGCCGAAAACGTGCGCGCCATTCGCGATCTGATCCGCCAGCACGACGCCATCATCTTACAGCGGCACGGCTCGCTGACCGTAGGCGACACGCCGATGCAAGCCTTCATGCGCCTGGAAACGGTTGAACAAAACGCCCGCATCGGCTTCATGTTAGCGCAACTGGGCGTGCGCCATCCCCTGCTGCCGGCAGAAGTGGAAAAGCTGTTAGTGCAGCGCCGCCAGCTAGGACTGAGCCGCCCTGGTGAAGCGGAAGCATTTTGTGCCTTGTGTGGCGTATGCCATCCAGGGACCCAACATGCCCCCACCCTGCGTAGACAAGAAGTCGCTCCCACGTTATCTCCCCAGATGCCTCCTGTCGTCGCCGATATTGAGCAAGTGCGGGCGCTGGTGACCCAACTTGTTTATCAAACCATAAACAAGACCTGACGTTTTGGGTAGCGCAGGCATCTTGCCCGCCAATGCCGGCATCCCACCTTCACACTCGGTCCAACAGCGCCCACGCTCCCCAATCCTGTTGATGTGAGCCAGAGATATACAAAAGTCTGCCAGAATTTTGTAACCTGGCCCCGCCCCCAAACAACTTGCGAGAGCGGGGCAGGCATAATACACTTGGAACATAGAGCCTGTTTGCAAAAAAGCTGTCATGCCAGCAGTACCGGTCTGGACAGGTCATCGTGGCGACAGAAAACTCATCTAACAGATCAGCTCCCGCGCTGAGAAACCGCGGTCGCGGAGAAATGAACATAAACCAGGCCTCTATCCTCCTGATTGAACCTGATCCAGCCCTGACACAATTGGTTACCACGGTATTGGCTCCCCTGGACTGCCGCATCACCCTGGCAGCAGACTTGACCATTGCCGCTGCTTACTTACACGCGCAGGATTATGATCTGATTATGCTGGACGCGCGGCTGCGGCAACCAGATTCATCCCTTGGCCTACTGCTCGCCCGCCGCCAGCGCAAACCCCTGATCCTGCTGGGCGAAGTTAACGCTGCCGGGCTCGTCGCTCTGGATGGCTTGACCGTGGCGCTTCCCCCGCTGTCACCTGCCGCTGCTCCCCTGCTCTTGCCGCTGGTGCAGCAGTTACTGGGACCGTGGCAGGAGCGTCAGTCGCCGCCAGGTGGCCCACTGCCAGATAGCCCACTGCTAAGCGGCGTGGAGACGGCACGCCCATTTGAAGAGCTGACAGTCCTGCATACCGTCGCCACAATCTGCGCCCAGGCGAATAATGAAGACGACCTGATCGAACAGGTGACACTCGTTATCGGCAATAATTTTTATCCCGATAATTTTGGTTTCTTGTTAGTGGATGAAGCTGCCGGCATCCTGTGCACGCACCCTTCCTACCGCCCTCGCCAGCCCGACAACATGCAAACGATTCCCCTGGGCCAGGGCATCACCGGGCATGTGGCTGCTGCTGGTTACTCCCTACGCCTGGACGATGTCAGCCAACATCCTGCTTATTACAGCGGTGATGTGCGCACCCACTCTGAAGTATGCGTCCCCTTGAAAATAGGACAGCGCGTTTTGGGTGTGATCAATGCGGAAAGCGCCCAATGGGCAGCCTTCACCGCTGCTGATGAACGATTGCTGGCCACCCTGGCCAGCCAGATGGCGATTGCTATTGAACGCCTGCGTCACGAAGCCAGCGAACGGCACCGGGCGCAGCAATTAACGACCATCTATGAAGTGGGAAGGCATATCAGCTCAATTCTGGATAGTGACCTGCTACTGGCCGAGGTCGTGCGCCTGTTGGCAGACAGGATGGGTTACTACAACGCCTCTGTCGCCTTTTGCCAGGGTGAATACCTGATCTTTCGCGCTGGTCATGGCGGCTACCTAGATGGTCAGGGCTTTATCTCTGATGCCAATCCGCGCATTGAGGACGACGTGCTGGGTCAGGTGCTGCAAGATGGTCGCCCGCAGCTCATTCCAGATGTCGCTGCCCTGCCAGACTTTGAACCATACTATCGCCTGCCCCATATTCGCTCCTTGTTAGGCGTGCCGCTGCGTATGAAGGCGGAAATTATTGGCCTGTTGGCTGTCAGCAGCGACCGGCCCTATGGCATCACGCCCAGCGATGCCGCGCTGCTGCAGATTCTGGCCGACCAGGTCGAATCAGCCATGTACAATGCCCAACTGTACCAGGAATCGCAGCGGCAAATGCAGGAACTGGCCGGACTCTATGAAACGGCCCTGGTTACGGGGGGAACCCTTTCCCCTCAAGAGTTGTTCCAGCGGCTCTACCAGCAAGTTAAACAGTTGTTAATGCCTGATATTTTTCTGGCAGCGACCTATCTGGAAGCCAGTCAGGAATTGGAAATTGCCGTGGCCGTTGAGGAAGATGTGCCTATTGCGGAGTGGGTAGGGTGGCGGCTGCCGCTGGCAGCGGGCGGTTTAACGGGTTGGGTCATGCAGCACAAACAAGTTCTACTCATAGGCGATATGGAACAAGAACCACTGCCGGCAGAACCCCGCCGTATTTTGCAGCCGGTGCGCTCCTGGTTCGGCGTGCCCTTGATGGTGCGTGATTGGCTGATTGGCGCTTTTTCCCTGCAATCCTTCCGTCCCCACGCATTCACCACTGCCGATCAGCGTTTTGTCGAATCGGTGTCCAATCAAGTGGCTATTGCTTTGCAGAATGCGCGTCTGTTTGCCGAGACCAACTTCCGCGCCCGCCAACTGGCTATCTTGAACCAACTAGCCCGGGACATGAACAGTCTGCTGGACATCGATGAAATTGCCGATCTGATTGCCCATCGCCTGGTAGAAGGCTTTGGATATTTCAGGGTGGCGATCTTTACACTGGATGCCGCAGCAACGGAGTTATGGCTGCGGGGAATCGCCGGCGAGGCCCCCATCCACCTGCCACCGCTGCCTTCTCGCCACCCACTCGTTACTACTGCCGACATGCAGCATGACATCCTCAGCCAGGTCGTATACAGCCGTGCTGTGGCGCTAATCAAGCAGGCCACATCTGTCACTGCCTACCCCTTATCGCCGCTTCCCATTGGTTCTGAACTGGTTCTACCCGTCATGGTCGGCGAGCGCATCCTTGGCGTCCTCAAAGTAGATGGCGACGCTGCTCACGCTTTCGATGACAGCGACCTGGCTTTGCTAACCACGGTAGCCGATCAGTTAGCCGTAGCCATTGAAAAGGCGCGCTTGTTCAAAGAGACCCAGCGGCGGGCCAACGAATTGGAAATCCTGGCCGAAATTTCGGCGCGGTTGCGCGCCGCTCGCACCGTTGATGAAATTCTGCCCGTCATCTTATCCAAATCTATCAACCTGATAGGGGGCGTCCAAAGCGCCGTCTATCTGGTAGACCTGGAAACGGGCGAGCTGGCGCTGCACTCCCGTTACCCCTTTCATAAATTCGAACCCGGGCAGCGCCAGACATTGCGAGAGGGCATCACCGGGTACGTGGCCCGCACCGGAGAGGTACATATTTCCCCCCATATTCAAATGGATCCCCTGCTTCGCTTATCCAGGGAGGATGCGGCGCATTTTGATCAGTTGGTCACCGCCATTGCCTTACCCTTGCGTGCCGAAGCCCAAATAATAGGGGTGATTCATCTTGGATTAGATACAGCCCACACCTTTAGCGAAGAAGAATTACGCATTTTGACGGCTGTCGCTGAAATAGCGGGCAGCGCCTTGTATCGGGCCATGGTCATGGAAACGCTCGAACATCGCGTGGCTTTACGTACCCAGGAACTGGCGCAAGCCAATGAGCGATTGCAAGAAATGGCCCGCATTCGCGCCAAATTTGTGGCTGACGTTTCCCATGAGCTGCGCACGCCCATCGCCAATTTGATGCTGTATCTTGACCTGATGGAGCGAGGCGCGCCCGAAAAACAGAGCCGATACCTGTCTGTGCTGCGCGAAGAAACGAAGCGGCTGACCAAAATTATTGACCCTATCTTGAATTTTTCCCAATACAGTCTGGAGCAGCCGCCATTGCGCCTGACGCCGCTGAATCTCAACGACATTGCGGCACAGGCAGTGGCCCAATATCAGGTTGCCGCTGCTCACAATGGCGCGGCTCTGCATCTGGTAACCGACCAGACGCTGCCTCTGGTACAAGGAGATAAGGAACAGTTAACCAGCGTAGCGGCTAATCTGGTGGCCAATGCCGTCAGCTATGCGCGGCGCGGGCAAATAACGGTGACCACCTTTGCCAGTGACAGCCGGCAGGAAGTATGCCTACAGGTTCAGGACGAGGGCATGGGAATCGCGCCTGTGGATCGTCCCCATTTGTTTGAGCAGTTTTATCGCGGGGAGCAGACCAGCCAATCGAACATTCCAGGCGCCGGATTGGGATTAACGATTGTGCGCCATGTGGCGCAGCAGCATGGCGGGCGGGTTGAAGTGCAGAGCGAGGTGGGGCAAGGGGCTACTTTTCGAGTGTGGCTGCCGGCATTCCAGCCCTCAAACAACCAGCCCAATCTCACCGCATGAGCTTTTACAGGCATGGCGTTCCGCAAAGGAACGCCATGTCTCGTGTAGTGCCAGGCGCAGGGCG